>WGCR01000057.1 GCA_015493675.1 Anaerolineae bacterium | reverse complement strand
TAAGTATCCTTGACTCGACTGAAAAAAGGTCATTTCACCACGGAGACACGGAGGACACGGAGAAAATAGTGGCAGTTCACAGAGAATTTCTCCTCCAGACCCGCGTTTTCTTCCTCCGTGCACTTTGTGCCTCTGTGTTGAAGGTTTTTTTCAGTACAGCCATCCTTTTACGCTCATTGGAGAACGTTATGAATAAGCTGATTGGCGCGGCCTTTGGTTTCTTGCTGGCAGGCGTTTTTGGCGTCGGCGTTTCGGCCGCAGGCCTGGGAGCCATTCCGCCCATTCCCAACGATAACCACACGCCCGCTTCTCTCGTGGTCGGCGTTCCCTTCGAAGATGTGGGCAGCATCAGCAACGCTGGCGTAATCGATGTAATCGCGGCCGAGCCGATGTTGGGATTGATGGATTACACCAACTATGTTTACGCCCAATCGGGCGGCGACACGGGACAGTCGCAGCAGGATGATCTCTATGGCCACACCGTCGCTGTGGGAGATTTCGACCACAATGGGCGTTACGACATCGCTATCGGCGCGCCCGGGGAGGATAACTCCAGTGGGGCTATCAATGTGATTTACTTCCTGCGGGGAGGCGGCATTCGCCAGGTTCAGATTACCCAAACGGCTGTGGCGGTGGAGTTGTCGTTGCCCGGCGCTGCTTTCGGCAGCTCTCTGGCCGCGGGCGACTTCAATCACGATGGTTTTGATGATCTTGCCGTGGGCGCGCCTTTTTATGATCAGCAGGCGGGCGCGGCGTTCGTGCTCTATGGCAGCGGCCCGGCCCGGAATTGGCCCGGGGGTCTGATGGAAGGTGGAGCCGACATTATCGACGGCCCGGCCAACTCGCAATTTGGCGCTGCCCTGGCCAGCGCCGATTTCGATGATGATGGTTACGATGACCTGGTTGTGGGCGCTCCCCATGCCAATACTGGCCAATTTTTGCCCAATTACAGCGGCATGGTGCGCGTGCTCTATGGTCCATTCGGCGGATTTATCACCCGCAGACATGATTGGACGCAAAGCGGCACGGGTCAGGGCGTTTCCGAGGCGGGCGATGAGTTTGGCGCCGCCTTGATCACTGGCGATTTCAATGGCGATGGCCACTCCGACCTGGCCGTGGGCGTTCCGGGCGAAGATAGAGGCGGCACCGCAGACACAGGGGCGGTGAATGTCATCTACAACGATGGCGATGATTTAGCTGTGGCCGGCGGTCAGGTGTGGTTCTTCGGCGCAGACCGGCAGGGCGACCGCTCAGGTCAGGCCCTGGCCGCGGGCGATTTCAACGCCGATGGCTATGATGATCTGGTGGTGGGCACGCCCTATGAAGATGATCTCAATGTCATTCCGGCGTTAGTGGACGGCGGGCGGGTGGACGTCTATTTTGGCGCCAGCCACGGCATTACGCAGCAAGGCGCTGTTACGTTTGGCCCCGCCAATGAGCATTTCAGATATCTGGGCTATGCCGTGGTGGCGGGCGATTTCGACGGCAACGAGTTTGATGATCTCGTCATGGGCGTCCCCGGATTCTCCAGCAGCGGGCATACGGCTGATGGCGCGATAGCGATCAGATATGGCAATGACGCCGGTTTTGGCGACGCCATCATCTACACCCAGAACGAGCTGTGGGGCGTAGCTGCCGAGGATCACGATGATCTCGGTTATGCGCTGGCGGCTCTGCCCCCGGGCTATCCCACGGAATTCTCCCTGTACGCACCGATGATTCTGCGATGATGATAAGGCGTCGATGGCAGGATGGTCGCCATCGACGCCTGGTCTTACAGCTTCTCTATTTCGTCCGCCGCCCGCGCCGGTCCGCCCAGGGCCCGCAGGGTTTCGGCCATGGCTCGCGCTTTTTTCGCAAATTCCGGGTCCCAGAGGATGTCGGCCAGAATCAGGGGAGCGTTCTCCATGGTGAAGTCTTTGGCGCGAATGCCGTAGCCCACTTGGGCCTGGGTGACGCGCGCGGCCTGGGGATATTGGTCGCCGGCGTGAGGCGTAATCACCTGCGGAACGCCATGCACCAGCGCTGCGTGCGTGGTGGCCATGCCGCCGTGATGCGCAATGCCAGCCAGATGGGGAAAGACCCGGTCATAGTCGATCCAGTCACGGATGACTGCCGGGCCAGGCGGCGCGTCTTGCAGGCTGGCCAGCACTTTGGGCGCGCGCTGACCGGTGGCGATGAGGGGCATGCCCACGGCCAGCAGCGTGCTTTCGGCGGCGATGCGGAAGAAGGCCTCGTCGTTGGCAAAGGTGCTGCCCAGGGTGATGAGCAGCAGGGGGCGGGCGTCGGTTGGGAAATCCAGCGGCTGTTTGGGCGCGGGCAGGCCGCCGCAAAAGACTGTCTGCGGCTCGATGGCGGGCAAGTCTGCATACCATTCCCGGCTGAAGAAGTCGAGATGCAGGTGAGGGCTGCGCGGCTGTCCCCGGTCCATGTCCCAATAATCGCCTTTCAGACCGGCTGTTTTCAGAAGTTTCTTGACATAAGGAATGGCGGGATTGGGCAAGCGGCGAGGATTGGGTGGCTTGGGCGGTTGGGCTGGCCGTCCCACCACTGCCAGAGGCAGCCCGCGACGTTCCGCCCACAGCGCGCCCGCGGCCGCGAAGGGTTCGATCAGGATGACGTCGGGGCGGAAGTCATCGGCGATAGCCGCCAGCTCCTGCTCGGCTCGCAGCACGCTGGTTGGATCCAGCCATACGGTCAGGGCGCGACGGCGGCGCGCCATCTCCCGATCATGGGGTGAAAGACCGGAGGCCAGGGGTGGCATCACATGTTGCCAGCCGGTGACGGGCACGGGCGCGAAGGCGACGCCGGCCGCGCGTACGCCCGCCTTGATCGCGGGCCCGGAGACCCACAGCACGTCGTGCCCGCGACGAGTCAATTCCGCCGCGGTTTTCAGATACCCGCCCCAATCCAGATGCCCGGGCAGATCGATGGAAAAACAGAGGATGCGCATTTTACACGGTGCGGATGTCGTCGATTTCGACGCTGATGTCAGATAGCGCCTCCTCGACCTGATTCTGGTTGACATCCTGCACTTTGATGGTGACCATTTCGCCCCGGCCCTGGGGATCGGGCAGGCTGATGAGGCTGACGTAGAACGCGCCCAGGTTGGTGAGGGCGTTGACCACGTCGGCAAGGATGCCCCGCATGTCGGGCAGGATGACGGTAACCCGCACGCCGTGCTTGCGCGCGCCCAGCGCCTGAATCCCCGCCTTGAACAGATCCCGCAGGGTGATGATGCCCACCAGGCGTCCCTCTTGCAGCACCGGCAGAGCGCTGATCTGCCTGCCAATCATCAGATCGGCGGCTTCTTCGATGGTCATATCGGGCGCGCCGGTGATGGGGTCTTTCACCATGCAGTATTTCACCGGGCCCTGTCCCACCAGGCGATGCCAGTTGACCAGGCCCGCCAGTTTATCGCCTTCCATCACGGGCACTCGATGGAAGTTGGAGTGAGCCAGCAGGTTTTTCACCTCTTCGACGGTGGCGCTGCTTTGCACCGTCGCCACGTTGCGGGTCATGAAGTCTTTGATAAGCATGACGATTGCTCCTGGGAGTGTGGCTGTGATTATTTCAATCCCATTTCCTTGAATACTGCCATGCCCAGATCCGGGCGATCGGTCATGATGCCATCTGCGCCAATGGCCAGCAGGCGGCGCATTTCGTCTGCATCGTTGATGGTCCAGAATTGCACTTTTTGGTTCATGCGATGGGCGTGATCGATGAATTGGGGGGTGTCGAAATGGGCGCTGCCCTTGCTGATGGGCGCCTGATAGGCGTCGGCATGGGGGCGGTGAAAGCGCCATAGATGCAGGAGGTTGAGAATATAGAAGGTGCGGGTCTCACCTGGCCCGGCGGCTGTGGCGACATGGGGTTGCAATTTACGGAAGTAAGCCAGCGGCTTGTCATGAAAACTGACCACGATCACCCGATCCTGGGCGCCGTGTGCGGTGATGATTTGGGACAGCCGTTCCGCCGCATGTTGGTTGTCATCCTTGATTTCGATATTGATGGCGTCATCCGGGAATGCGGTCAAGACTTCATCCAGGGTGGGAATGGTGACGCCCTGGCCGCGATAAGGGTAGGTGGCGCCGTCATCGGGCGTAAATCGGTAGCCGGCGTCCAGCTTTTTGAGATCACTCACAGTCATGCCGCTCACGCTGCCATTGCCGTTGGTGGTGCGATCCACCGTGCTATCGTGGATCACCACCAGATCATCATCTGCGGTGAGATGCACATCCATCTCCAGCACGTCCACGCCCAGATCGGCGGCATTGTGAAAAGCCAGCAGCGTGTTTTCGGGCCACAGGGCCGCGCCCCCGCGATGGGCGAACAGTAGCGGCGATTTCGCCAGCGCCGGCTGATCGGGCCGCGGGCCGACGGTCATGAATCGGTGCAGGGCGAAGATGAGGATGAAGATGAAAAGGGTGGCAAGGATGCGATAGAAGATGTTTTTGGACATGGTATTGGAAACGGGCGCAGACGCCCCTAATCAGCGAAAGATCTCTCTGAAAATGCGTTGGTAAGTGTCGTAGGTGCGACGGTCGAAACAGACAAAAATGATTGTATCGATGGCGTCATTCTGCTCGATGAAATGTTGGACTTCGCTCAGGGCGATGCGCGTGGCCCGTTCCAGCGGAAAACGATAGACGCCCGTGCTGATGGCGGGGAAGGCGATGGTGCGAATGCCGTTTTCCACCGCCAGTTTCAGGCTGTTGCGGTAGCAATCGGCCAGCAGCGCATCCTCATCGTAGCCGCCTCCGCGCCACACGGGCCCCACCGTGTGGATGACGTATTTAGCGGGCAGGCGATAGCCCTGGGTGATGCGGGCCTCGCCCGTGGGGCAGCCGCCCAGCGTGCGGGTCTCGGCCAGCAACTCGGGCCCGGCCGCCCGATGGATCGCCCCATCCACGCCGCCGCCCCCCAGCAGACTGCGATTGGCCGCATTGACGATGGCGTCCACGCGTTGTTGGGTGATGTCACCCTGGATAATGGCGATACGTTCACGGATATCTTGTTTGCTCATGATTTATGGTTCTTTTGGATTTCAGGAGGTGAGATGCCGGACGGATTGCGAATCCGCCCCGAGAACCCTCTGCATCCAGCCGGATTCGCAATCCGGCGGGTCTGGCAAAACCAAATACTCCCTGAGAGTCGAAATATCTTGGGGCCGAGCAGCCGGTTGTGATTCCACCGGATTTCAAAAGGGGGGTGAGGGCGGTCGCAGCGTGCTCGCACGCCGTTGGATCATCCTCATTATACCATCAATCGCCCGATTTCGGGCGCAAAGAAAAACGGGATACAGTCATGAACGCATCCCGTTTGGGGTATGAGATGAATGGCTGGAATTAGCGGCCCATCAGGGCTCCCATGCCCAGCCCGCCGATGCCGAAAACTGCGGCCAGGATCATGAAAATGACCATCATAATCACCCATGCGATGGCAACGGTGAGGATGGCTTTACCGGTATCGAAGTCCATGGCCTCGCGGATGGCGACAATGCCCGCCACCATGGACCAGATGCCTGCCGCAAATGCGATAGCCCAGCCAATGCAGGGGATGAAGGCGAAGATGGCCAGAATCTGAGGGCTGTAGGAGTAACCAAAGGTGCGCAGCACCTCGCCCACATCCCCTTCGCCTTCGAAGAATTTGGTGGCGATGAAGTGCGTGAGATAGGACCAGAGATAGTAGCCAATAACTACCATGACCAGACCATAGATGGCGCCCAAGAGGCCGCCGATAATGCCGTTGGAGAAGATGCCGCCAATGCCATTGCCGAGGGCGCTGGCGATGGCAGCGATGATAACCACCATCAGCGCTTCCTGGTTTTTGCTTTCGTCATGCTCGACGGCATTGAAAAAGTTCACGTCCAGCTTGGCGGCGCTGATCATGTTTTGGATGAGATTGTCGGTGTTCATAAAGGCGCTCCTTTGAAGAATGGGAAAAATGAGATAAAAAAGATCGCTACCTGGAAATCGGTAGCCTATCTATTGTAGCAGATTATTGGCCCGGATTCAGAATCAGCGTTCCCTCGGCATGGGTTTCCACATCATTTTGATCCCACAGCATGGGTTGGTAGTGGATGTTGGCCCAGTCCTGCATCTGGTCATCGTAATGTTTGTGGTAGGGATGACCAGACTGGCCGGTGGTGTTGATGGTGAGGGCGCTGGAAAGATCGGCCATATCTACGATCATGCGCATCGAGGGCAACCACTCCACCTGGAACAGCGCGGGGTCTTCATCGATCCAGCTCGTGGCGTTGATGATGGCGTCGCCGCCAGCAGTCTCCACCGGCCCGCGGTTGAAGATAGCCTCGATGACGCTGATGCCCGATTCGCCCAAGGTTTGGTTGCGGAAGGTAGCCGTGTGCAGGGCTCCCCAGCGCCATTTGTCAGGATTCTTGCCAGATCGCTCGACGAGGTCGTCGTAGGCGTCGTTGAAGGCTTTGGCCAGTATGTCGTTCATCCTCTCCTGCTCGGGCGTGTTCAGATCGTCCCACCAATGAGAATTGGGTTCTGCCAGAATTTTCCCCACCAGTTGCTTGGCGTTGGAACTCTGGGCGGAGGGGGTTACATCGCCCAGCTCATCCTTGAATATCAGGGGCAGGAGGTGGTGGTAGAACGCAGAGAAGAACAGGGCTTCGCTGCTGTCTTTGGTCATCTGCGCGTCCCATTGCATCAGTTTGTCGCGCTGGGCCGCGACTTCGGGCCGCTCCAGGCGCACATCGGCCAACAGGGGCAGGATGTCCCGGGCGAAGAGATTGGCGTCGTCGCCATGTATGCGCTTGTAATCATCGATGGTGAGGATGTCCTTGCTGGTGATCAACTCCTTGATGCGCTCGGCCCGGTAGGCAGTGAGCCAGTGTTTTCTGATGAGATAGGGGTAATCGGGCCCGGCGACGCGATTGTTGGCGGTGATAATGTAGCCCTCGGGCGGGTTGAACAGGCGGGGCAACTCGTCGAAGGGGATGTATCCCGTCCAGGCATAGTCGTCGTTCCAGCCAGGCGCGGGCATGGTTCCATCACCCTGGGCGCGAATGGGGATGAGACCGGGCATCTGGTAGCCGATATTGCCATCCACATCCGCGTAGACGAAATTCTGCGAAGGCGCGTCCCAATAGGTCAGGGCCTGGCGGAAGCTGTCCCAGTTGGTAGCGCGATCGATGCCCAGGATGGATTGGAATAGCCGGTTGGTTTCGGTGGCGGTCCATTTCAGGGACACAGGCTGCCAGCCATACGCCCAATCTTTACCGGCGCCATAAGCGATATCGTTGATGATAGGCCCGTGGCGGGTGCTGCGGATAGTAACGTACTCTGGCTCATCCTGTCCCGCCACCCGGATAGCTTCCCGGCGGATGTCCATATCTTGCCACTGGCCATTGACCTCGTATTGGTTTGGGTTTTCGGGGTTGATACGCTCGACGAAGAGGTCCTGCACATCGGGCACGGCATCAGTGACGCCCCAGGCGATGTGCTGGTTGTGGCCGACGACCACGCCTGGCACCGATGCGAAGGTGAATCCCACCACATCGTAGGGACATTCCTCGCTCACGGTCTGGCAATGCAGGCCGTTTTCGTACCAGATGGAGGGCATCTGAATGCCGAGATGGGGGTCGTTGGCCAGCAGGGGCAGACCGGTCTCGGTGTGGTCGCCCGACACCACCCAGTTGTTGCTGCCGATGCCATCGCCTGAGCCCAGGGCCAGACTCTGAGGCAGGGAAGCCAGCGTCGCATCCGCGCCCAGCCTGTCCCAATCGATGGCCTGCGGGACGATGACGGGATACCCTTCTTTTTCGGGCTGATTCGCCAGGTCATCCATCCATTCCTGGCCGAAATTATTCAGCAGTTGCACCCGGCGCAATTCAGCTTTGTAATTTCCGCCCAGATCATAGGACATCATCGTGCCCCAGGTGATGCTATCGAGGGGCTTCCACGGCTCCGGCTCCCATTTCGCGCCCGTCAGGCCCAGCACCTTGAATTCCAGCGGGAGATTGTTCTTGTTCTGCTCGATGTACGCATTCACGCCCTCGGCGTAGGCATGCAACGCCGCCCGGGAGTCGTCATCGATGGCGTCGTAGCTGCGCTGAGCCGCTGGTACGACTCCCAAAGTGCGTAGGGCTCGATCAGTATCCAGTTGGCTCTTGCCGAATATCTCGGAGAGCCGCCCGGCCCCGACGCGTCGCCAGAACTCCATCTGCCAGAAGCGATCCTGGGCGTGCACAAAGCCCTGGGCCATGAACAGATCGTGCGTGTTGCTGGCGTAAATGTGAGGGATGCCGCGCTGGTCGCGGATGACCGTGACTTGATCCTGAAGGCCGGGCAGGGTGAGTTCGCCTTTGGTCTTGGGCCAGGGCGATGAAACAGTGCGCCAGGCAAAGAGGCCAACGCCGGAGGCGATGATGACGAGAATGGCGAGGAGGGTGAGGAGCTTTTCTTTCATCGGGCGATTCCTGTGGAAGGGGGGGGCGTAAAAATGTCAAGCGTCATCCTGCTGTAACGATGCCGTGGCTCATTGCCGGACGTGCTCTGCCGACAACCACCTGACGTTTGACGTATGACATGGGGTGGCATAAATGGATGGCAGCTTCGTCAAGGTGTTTTCTAGCCGCGGCTGTAACGTAGTAAGGGAATGATGGGATTGACCAGGATCATCCAGCGGGGATAGATTGAATGCCTACTCATGCCGCCGAGGTTGTTTCCGTCAAACCAACCTGACAGGTTTCTTTGACAACGACTCAAATCCTTGCACGCCTTGTTGGAAGATGGCAAAGGGGATGTAGACCACCGCGCGCAGCGCCAGATTGGCCGAGATGGCCTGCTGCGCCAGGGCGTGGGGGTCGCTGTCCGTCTGGGCGGCGGATCTGTGCGGCGGTGGCGGTGGCGACATACGCGCCATGCACGATGCCGTAGGCGACCATTATCGACGCAAAAGAGAGGAAAACGGGCAGGCGTAACCAACGCGCGGCGGGCTGGAATGCGTAGTAAACCTGTCCGGCCCCAAGCAGGTGGAGCCAGGCGGCGAAAAGTGCGGTCAGACCGCTGAGAATGATGCGCTGGGATGAAACCGCGGCCATAGTGGCGATAAAATCAGTTTGATCCCCGTTGTAGTAGAAGAGCATATCGCCTGCGAACAGTGTCAGGCTTCCCGCCATCCCTGAAATCCCAAAAAGAAGCGCTGCTTTTTTGGGGATGCAGGTAGGTGATTGTGTGTCCACTCTATTTTATTGGATGCGAGATTGAAGTGGCGCTATTAGCTGGTAAGTATAGGGGAGATAGTCGGGAAGTGCAACATAAAAAAGAGACCCCGCAGACAGCGTTGTCGGCGGGGTCAATAGGAACGGGCAGCGACGCGTAGGCTACTGCTCGCAATCCATCGTGGCGATGAAGGCCGCCAAGGTGTTGATCTCTTCGGGCGTGAACAGCTCGCCGAAGTTTTGCGGCATGATGTTGGCCGGGTATTTTTCATCCACCTCGGCATTGGGATTGGTAATCGCTTCGCGAATGAAGGCCAGATTGATGCTGCCCTCCTGATATTCCTTGGTGATATCACACCAGTTGGGGCCCAGGTCGCCCAGGGCGCCGTCGATGTCGGCGATGGTGTGGCAGCCCGCACAGCCCCCTTTCTGGATCAGGGCTGCGGCCAGGTCGTGATCAGGCTTTTCGGGCGGGGTTTCATCGCCCGTGGCTGCTGCCTGGCCCGAATCGTTACCCGGGTTTTCTGTTTCACCCATCTTTTCCTCACCGTCTATGGCCGGGGGCGGGCCCTCGGGGGGAATGGGAGCGACCGGGAAGCTGAAAACGAAGTCGTTGGAGCGGACGGAGCCGTGGCAGGAAACGCACCCAGCGGGCTGGCCCGCGGCCTGCACCGATCCGTCAGGTGCGAACTTAGTCCAGAACCAGTCGCCCTCGCCCGGGGCAAAGCCCGCTTCCTTGACCATCACTGTGATGGCGGCCAGGGTTTTGTCGGGCATGTAGTTTTCCTTGACGATGATGCTGCCATCGGGGAAGTCGCCCGGCTTGGACTCGTAGGTGTTGAAAGCCTGCTCGTTGAGGTAGGTGGTGAGCAGCATCCCGTGGGGGCCCTGCCCGGCGTAGAGCTCACCCTTGCCG
>WGCR01000056.1 GCA_015493675.1 Anaerolineae bacterium | reverse complement strand
CAACCCCCTGAGATCCAAAAGAGCCAACAAGTACCGTAATCATACACTATATCGACTCCAATCAGCATTATTTTTCCCTATCGCCAACACCCATGAAGACAATCATTCTCAATGGCCGCATCGTAAGAGCCGGACAATCCGAGGGAGAAGCCCTGGTCAGTCCCGATCCTATCGGTTTCCTCGGCGGCGTCGATCCGGAAACGGGCGTCATCCTGGACCAAAACCATCCTCTCAAAGGCCAGAGCATCGCGGGCAAAATCCTGGTCTTTCCCCATGGCAAAGGCTCCACGGTGGGCTCCTACACCATTTTGCGACTCGCCCGCAATGGCGTCGCCCCCCGGGCCATGATCAACGCCGAGTCCGAGGCCATTACCGCAGTAGGGGCCATCATTGCTGATATCCCCATGGTCGATCAGCTCGACATCAGTCAGATTCACACAGGCGATTGGGTGAAGATGGATGATGGGCGGGTGGAAGTCCGGACCGCAAAAGAAAAACCGGCCTGAGGCCGGTCATCGGGGGGATTATTTTTTGGGAAAATCTTTGGGCATGTGGCAATGTTTGTATTTTTTGCCACTGCCGCACCAACATTCGTTATTGCGGCCCCATTTGGCCAACACTTCGGGTTGAGGGCGCTGTGTGCGATTGAAAAGCTTAAACATGAAACACCTGTTGCGGGGATGAGAAGATCGGAAAATTCAAACGGCTAAGACTTTAACCGATGGCGTCTCAAAACGCAAAATTCTCATCTTCCCAAAACAGGCGGCAAAATCGGGTAAATGCTAGTACAAGGAGGCGTAAGTCATTGAATAGTTAGCTGCTTGCGCTTGCGTCCAGCCGGATTCGCGATCCGGCGGGTTAAACGGGAAAAGTGCGCCGGATCGCACATCCGGCGCGGCGCATTATCATAGCAAACCATACAATCGTTTCGGCCTTCGTGTACTAGCGTATGCCATAAGGTTGTTTTTTCACTCAAACCTGACAGGTTCTCGTAACCTTGGCGGTAAGATATTCAGTTTTCATCCAGCAACAAGGCGTGCAAGGCCCTGAATCGCTACCAAAGGAACCTGTCAGGTTCGTTCATGCGAAAACGACCTGAGCAGTTACAAAATCGGCCACGAAAAAGCCCTTCGGGCTTGTGTCTCCCGAAGGGCTTGAAGAAGCGTCGATAGCGTTTCTCAGGAAGCAAGCGTAGAAGTGTCGCCTTCATCCTGTCCCAGCGCCCGCGCCTTCAGCACCCGGCGCATGATCTTGCCCGAGCGGGTCTTGGGCAGGCTGTCCACGAAGAATATCTTGGCGGGCACGGTGATGGGCCCGGTCTCCCGTCGCACGTGCTTCTTCAACTCATCCACCAGATCCTCCGAACCTTCATAGCCCTGACGCAGGATGCAATACGCCCAGATGACATTCCCCTTGAGTTCGTCGGGGATGCCGATGCACGCGGCCTCGGCCACAGCGGGATGGCTGACCAGCGCACTTTCGATCTCGGCGGTGCCCAGACGATAGCCGCTGACTTTGATCACATCGTCGATGCGACCGATGATCCAGAAATAGCCGTCCTCGTCCTTGCGTGCGGAATCGCCGGTCAGATACCAGCCCTGCTCTTTGTAACGATCCCAGTATTGCTGCACATAACGGTCGGGATCGCCGTAGATGGTGCGGGCCATGCCGGGCCACGGCTTTTTGACCACCAGATAGCCATCCTCGTTGGGCTTGACCGGATCGCCTTCTTCATCTACGATGTCAGCGTCGATGCCAGGGAAGGGTTTGGTGGCGGAGCCCGGTTTGAGCGGGAAGGAGGGCACGGGCGTGATCATGAACCCGCCCGTTTCGGTCTGCCACCAGGTGTCCATGATGGGACATTTTTCTTTGCCGATGACCCGGTAATACCAGCGCCATGCCTCGGGGTTGATGGGTTCGCCCACCGAGCCCAGCAGGCGCAGAGAGCTGAGATCACGGCGGGCGGGCCAGGCGTCGCCAAAACGCATCAGCCCGCGGATGGCCGTGGGTGCGGTGTAGAAGACGGTAATGCCATAGCGCTCGATCATCTTCCACCAGCGGTCGGGATAGGGATAGTTGGGCGCGCCTTCATACATGAAGGTGGTCGCCCCCAGGATTAGCGGCGCATACACGATGTAACTGTGTCCGGTGATCCAGCCCGGATCCGCGGCGCACCACCAGCGGTCGTCATCCTTCAAATCGAACACCCATTTAAGGGTGGTGCTGGTGTAAACCTGATAGCCGCCATGGGTGTGCAGAACGCCCTTGGGCGTGCCCGTGGTGCCCGAGGTGTAGAGGATGAACAGCGGGTCCTCGGCATCCATGACCTCGGTCTCCGCCTTGGTGGAAGCGATGGGCAATCGGGCGAGATCGTGATACCAAAAATCCCGACCCTGCTCCATGTTCACCTCCTGGCCCGTGCGCTTGACCACCACCATGTGCTCCACCACGGGCGAACGATGCACCGCCTCATCTGCGATGTCCTTCAGATTCACTGTTTTGCCCCGCAGCCAGGCGCCATCCGCGGTGATCAGCACCCGACTCTGCGCGTCCTTGATGCGGTCGGCCAGGGCTTGCTCGCTGAAACCGCCATAGACCACCGAATGAATGGCGCCGATCTTGGCCGTGGCCAGCATGGCGATGGGCAGCTCGGGGATGCGGCCCATGTAGATGGTCACCGTATCGCCCTTCTTCACGCCCAGGCTGCGGAGGATGTTGGCAAATTTGTTCACCTCCTGCCACAGACGATAATAGCTGCACGAACGCTGATCGCCGTTCTCGCCTTCCCAGATCAATGCGATCTTGTTCTTGCGCCAGGTGGTCACATGTCGGTCCAGGGCGTTGTGCACGATATTCGTCTTGGCTCCCACGAACCACTTGTAAAAAGGCGCATTGGAATCATCCAGCACCTTTTCCCATGGTTCGAACCAGTCCAGCTCCTGGGCGCGTTCCGCCCAGAAGGCTTCGATATCGGCCAGCGCCTTCTCCCTGACCGCATCATAATCCTTGATGTAGGCCTGTTCCACCACCTCGGGCGAGGGATAGTAAATCTCATGTTCCGCTGCCACGATGTCATCATGTCTGTCCATAACGTCGCTCCTTTTGAATGGGATTGGATTGGTGAAAGGGTTGGAATGGAAATGCTATTGGATGCCGCCTTTGGTGAAGAAAAAGGCCACCAAAGCGAACGCGGCAAAATAGATGATGGGATACAGCCAGATGCTGTATTTATCGATGGTCTGAGCGATGGAGTCTTTCTTGGTGATCTCCAGACGTTTTAGCCACACATTGAAGATGACGACAACGCCGGTGATGACAAAGGTCGTCACCAGAATCAAATCAAGAATGGTGGCGTAGCCAAGATGAGGCAGCGCGTCGGAAATGGTGAAGTTGAAGGCCACGAAGACCAACAGGTTGGCGCTGGCCACATCCACCCGCTTGCCGTAATCCTTGAGGAAGAAGGTGAACCAGGAGACGATGATGATGATCAGCACCGGCACGAAAATGCGCACGATGTAGTACATCAAATGGCGATTGGCTGTGAACCCGAAACTGAACTGCGAGGAGTTATCGACAGTCTCAATTTTTGTCCATTTGTCCTGGATCACCCATTCCTCTTCGCCCAACTGATTGCCCGTGCCAGAAAAATCGGGCAATTCGGTGAAGATGAACAGGTGGGCGGGGAGCACCTGGCGGATGCGGATGTAGAACGTCTGGGTGTCGAAGGGATAGAGTCGGAAGTTGAAATCGGGCGCTTGCAGGGTGACGGTGGCGCGCTCGTAGTAGATGGCCCGGCCATCGCTGAACACCACCACCAGCCCGTTCTGGATATCGCGGCGCCCCTGCTGATTGAAATAGACAAACTCGGGCCAGACCGTACCGTGGTCGGCCACGTATTTGATGAAATCGCTAGTGCTGAGGGACTTGTATTTGCAGTCGCAATCCGCGGGATCAAACGCCAGTTTGGGGTCCTGCCATTCCATCTGCAACGTATCCACCACACCGAAATTCTCCGATTTCTGATCCACATCGGTGATCTGATCCATCTTGATGCCAATCTGCACGGGAATAGGCTCCTGCAACACCGTCATGCCTGGCGTGGGCTGCGCCTGCCCGGTGAGCACATCGGGCGCATTGACGCCCACCAGCACTCGATAATCGCTGATTGTGACGCCCTCCCCCATCTCACCCAGCGTCAGGGTGAAGTTCTCGGCATCCTGTTTCAGTTTGTATTGCAGTGTAACGGCCTTTTCCCCTTTATCCGTGGCAAATCCCACAGCCAACAGTTTGTCGCCATAATCTTTCAGGCGGAGGATGGGGGCGCTGCCATCGGCTGAGGTTTCGGCATAAGCGTAAATCGTATCGCCTGCTGTGAGCGGGCGGATGGGAAATTGTTCGAGCTTGCCGGAAGTCACGATTCCGGTCACTTCCTGTATGATTTTCTGGGGTGGAAAGATGTTGATCACTGAAACGAATGGCTGTCCCATGGGCTCAGCCTCGCCCGTCAACACGCCCGGCTCATTTACTCCCACCGACAGGCTGAATTTCCCCCAATTGGCGTGCGCAGGATTGGGATACACCAGGATTTTGTAGTCGCCGTCTTTGGGGATGGCGTATTCGAAAGCGGAATCATAACCGCCGCTGTCATCGTTCCAGATGAGAAAATGCTCGTTGGCGAAATCGGGCAACATGGCCACCGGATCGCGGCCCTCGGTGATGGCCTTGTTCACCGCCTCGTTAAAGGCGATATTAATCTTGAGGACATCCGCATCGCCAGCGACAAGCGCCGCCAGCGGATCGAGATTGCCGGTCTCGGTGTGCACCTTGACATACAGCCGATCCAGCGTTTTCAAGCCTTTCACCTGGTAGACCAGTCCGAACCCATGGGGGACGACCTCCCCCTGGACAATCTGCACCTTTTTGGCAGGCTCGTCGGCCCGCACCCGGATGGGGAACAAGGGCAGGAATTGGAGTACCATGAAAAGCGTCAGGATGGCCAGACGCAGCAACTTGCCAGCAGCAGGTTTTCGGATCAACAGGCCCCGTGACATCAAGAAATCTCCAGATCGTAGCATTCCAACTTTTTCTGCTCCACATAGAATTTTACAAAGGCAGCGCCGATCAATGCGGCCAGAATGCCCAATCCGACCATAACAGGCCGCCAATCTTGCAGTGTTTTCATATTGAGCAGGCTATTTTGTTTCCACTGATCATAATCTTCCTGCAAGTGCATGGCTTTATCTCCTGAGTATAATCGGATAGTCGCTAACAGCATGTTTCGCCCGAATTGCCGCCGTCTTTTCCTGATTCGGGGTGATGCTGAACTGCATCCAGCTTCTCCTCCGGCAAAATCATGCGTTGCAGGCTGACGCCCGCCTCGGCCAGGAACTGCCGGGCGATGTTGTCGGGATAGTCGCCCGCATACACCACCCGCTTGAGGCCGGCGTTGATAATCATCTTGGCGCAGGTCAGGCAAGGCTGATGCGTGACGTAAATGGTGCCGCCGCGCACCGAAACGCCATGATAGGCCGCCTGGATGATGGCGTTCTGCTCCGCGTGCAGGGTGCGCACGCAATGCCCGTCCACGATCAGATGCCCGACATCATCGCAATGGGGCAGCCCCGCGGGCGAACCGTTGTAGCCGGTGGTCAAAATGCGACGGTCGCGCACGATGATGGCGCCCACATGCGCCCGATCGCAGGTGCCGCGCTCGGCCACCTTCAGGGCGATGTCCATAAAGTAT
>WGCR01000055.1 GCA_015493675.1 Anaerolineae bacterium | reverse complement strand
TCTTTGCGTGAGACATTTTCTTGCCCAGTGGGCCAGGATTCCACTGATAAGGCAATAGATGAATTGCGAAAGAGACCCGCCGTCCAACGGCGGGTCTCTTTGTGGTTATTCTGGGGCGTCATCGTCTGATGTGAGCCGCCAGAATATCCGAACTTGCGCGGGGATGTGTTAGTTATTCAGGAAGACCGGCAGCCAGATCATGCTGGGCGTTGGCGTCGGCGTGGGCGTTGGCGTGGGGACATCGAACCAGAATTTGTTTCTGTGGGCGCCGGGCTCCGCCTGATTCCACTCGATGGCGTCGGGGGCGATCACTGTGCCGTCTTCGCTCCATGCGCCCGAGGCGGCCATGCCCGCGGGCGGCATGGACATCAGGGTGAAGGTGTCGAAGTCGAAAGGTTTGATGATGTGGAAGTTGAAGTAGCCGCTGGCGTCGGTGGTGACGTCTTTGTACCAGTTGCCAGGCGCTGCTTCGCCCGCATTGCGTCCGTACAGGCGCACGGTGACGCCGGCCTTTGGCATACTTTCATCGCCGGGCTGGCCCTGGTAGGCGTAGCCGTCGAATCGCCACACAGGCAGGTCGAAGGCGGCAATGACCGGGTCGTGGTCGCTGGCGCGTTCGCCGGGGAATTCGGAGTTGACGTGAACAACATCGATGCGGGTGAAGAAATTATCCGCCATGTTTTTGCTGGAAAGCGCGTGATCCAATTGCTGGGAGTTGCCGTTGTAGATGAAGCTGTAACGGTCTTGTCGGGGTAGATGCTCCACCAGATTGGGCAGGATGTCGCCCTTGAGCGCCATCAGCGTGTCGGAGAAGTCGAAGTCGTTGAGATCGCCCACCACCACGATATTGGCATTGGGGTCGACGTCCAGAATCTTCTGGGCGAAGGCGTTGATGGCCTGGGCCTGGGCTTTGCGTTGGGGCAGCGTGTTTTGCACGGGCGGCTGCACGCGGCCGAAGAGGTGGTCATCTCCCCCCTTGGATTTGAAGTGGTTGACGATGACGAAGACTTTGTAGCCCTGGAAGATGAATTCGCCCGCCAGCGATTTACGACTGGCTTCGTAGCCCAGTGCAGCATCGCCGCTGAATGCAGGATTGTTGGGGTCTACGCGGCCGGGGCTGAGGGTGAGTTCCGGGCCATTGGCGGTGAGCTGAACATCGGTGGGCGTGGTGGCGTCGCCGCCGGGATGATCGACAAAGGTGACGCGATCGGGCCGGAAGAGGAAGCCCACGCGGATGTTGCCGCCCGGCTGACCGCCGTCCTCATCGTTCAGCGGGTTGATCTGGCGGAAGTCATACGTGGGGCCGCCCGCGGCCTGAATGGCTGCGATGAGCTTTTGGAAGGTGGCGCTGGCGTCTACTGTGCCGTCGTCGCTGGGCCCGTTGTTATCCTGCACCTCTTCCACGCCGATGATGTCGGGGGCGCGCATATTGCTGGCAATGATGGTCGCCAATCCCTGGAATTTGGCGTCGCTGTCGCCGGGATCAAGATTTTCGACATTGAAGGTGGCGACAGTGAGCTGTCCATAAGAGGGTTTGGTGAATTCCTGGGTCAATCCGGCGGAAACCACTGGCGGCAGCGGATCGGGGTTCAGCACCTTGAAGTTGCCGTAGCTGTAGTGCATGACGCCAATGATAGGGCCGCTGAATTGATCGCCCGTGGTGACCTTGGGTTCATCACTGTAAAGAGCATCGTCGATGATGATGCGTTCGGGGTTGAAGTCGTCCGGGCGGATGGTGATGCCGCCGCGTACGGTGAGCACAGAGGCGTTGGCGCCCTTGTCGCCCACCACCGGGATTTCACCGTATTTGCTGGTGGGCCCCACGGCCTGAGCATCGTTGATTTGCACCAACATGCCTTCGACCGACTCATAAAAATCAATGCCATCCTGATCCGGATCGAAGTTGGGGGTGCTGTTGACATCGCCCGTGGAATCATTATCGATGATCATGTTGGGCGGGATGCGTCCGCCATTGCCGAGAATGGTGGCGCTGGGCAACGGATTGCCGCTGGAGAGGGTAATGACGCTGGGGTGACTGAGTTCCGTGATGGAGAGATTGCCTGTGCCGTAGCCGCCAGGATAGTATTCGCTGACATCAGCAGTCACCAGCACCTCATCGCCCTTGCTTACGCCCGGTCCGCCAGAACCGACATAAGTGTAAATGCCTTCTGATGTGGCGTCGCTGTCGTCGACATCGGCGTCGGGCGTCTGCATCCAGAAGCCGCGGCTGTCGGTGACCGTGACAATGCCGTAAACATTCTCGACATGCTGGCCGACATAGGGCGAAAGGTGCTGTGCGCCTTGCACTTCGTGGATGTACATGCGGGTGAGATTGCTCTGATTGCTGCCGTCGCGGGAGGGCGTCAGGGGGTAGAGAGGAACCTGATCCTGCTTCCATCCGTTATTGGCGCCCGCACCGTCGGGCAAGCGGTTCCAGGATGAGCCGGCAGCCTGATCCCAGCCGACCTGATCCACCCGTTCCAGTGCGCTGTTGAAGAGATAAGCGTTATCGCCATCTTCATCCAGATTGAAGTAACGGGGGAAGTCAGCTTCATCAAGCACCCAAAAGCCGCCAGCGGGAATGCTGGCTCCAGCCGGGATGTCGTAGGAGTCATCGACGGAGAGTCGCCAGCCGGTGAGGTCTACATTGGCGTCGCCGCTGTTGTACAGCTCGATGAATTGCTCGCCCGATTTGGCGTCCACCTCATTGATGGTGACGGTGGAGGAGCCCAAGGCTGCGGCAGGCCCGTCATTGGCGGCGCCCATGGTGGGCGTTTCATCGGTGTTGAAGTCGGCCGCGTCATCCCCGGTGGTGGCGCAGTTGGGCACGCGGGCGGTCGAGAACTTGTATTCGGGCTTGGGCGCGCCGCCGGCCTTGCCATATCCCACGTCATCGATGACTGTGCTGGCTGCATCCTTGAGAGACAATACGGCCCCGGCGTTGGAAAGGCTCAGGTCGCCGGTGTTGTTATCATCCAGCACCAGATAACTGTTGCCAGTCAGCGTGACGCCATTATCCACAGTGGTGGAGCCGCTGCCCCAGTCGATGACCCAGCCGCTGAGATCAATATCCGCGTCGGTGACGTTGCACAGTTCGATAGCCTCTGAGCTGGTGGGCGTGACGATGAATTCGTTGATAAGCACATCGCCCGGATTGGCTGTGTCACCGCCGCCACCGCTTCCGGGGACATTTGTGGCGCCTTTGGTGGCAGCCTGGTCGGTTAATGGCGTCATATCCTGCTGCCAGCCATCATTGGAGCCATTGCCGTCGGGCACGCGATTCCAGGAGCCTCCGCTTGTTGTCGGCGCTGCATTCCACCCCACCTGATCGACCCGTTCTTTGTCTTTGTTGAAGAGATAGACGTTGTCGCCCGAGATATCCAGGCTGAAGTAACGAGGGAAATCACTGCTTTCCAGCACCCAAAAACCCTGGGCGGGAATACTGGAGCCAGCCGGGATGTCGTAGGAATCGTCGACGGAAAGACGCCAGTCCGAGATATCCACCGCAGCGTCGCCGCTGTTGTAGAGTTCGATGAACCCCGATTCCACTTCGTTGATGGTGACAGTGGTGGAGCCCAGCGCTGCTGTGGGGGCGTCGTTCTGGGCGCCCATGGTGGGGCTTTCGTCGGTGTTCCAGTCGGCGGCGTCGTCCCCGGTGGTGGCGCAATCGGGCACGCGGGCGGCGGAGTAGTTATATTCCGGTTTGGGCGCGCCGCCGGCCTTGCCATATCCTACCTGATCGATGGTGGCGCCGTTGTTATCGACCAGTTCCAGCACTTCTCCGGCGTTGGAAATGCTGATGCCGGCGGTATTGTTGTCATCCAGTACGACATAGCCGTTGGCGGGGACGACAACGCCATCGTTGATAGCTGTGCCGTCGATACTCCAGCCGGTGAGATCAACATCCACACCCGTGGTATTGCACACCTCGACGCCTTCTGAACCGGTGGGCGTTGCAATGAATTCGTTGATGAGAATATCTGCGGCAGTGGCTCCTGTTCTGTTTTGAGCCATACTGACCGGCGATCCAACCAACGTTAGCATCAGGGCCAGGGCGAGTGCTGCTGCTATCGCCCACTGATATTTTCTGAGCTTGTTCATTTTCTTTCCCCTTTGAAAGAATGTGAGAATGATTGTAACTACTAAGGTCGTCACCCGAAAACCACTAAGCCTATATTTCGCACATTAACAAGCCGAATAAAGAGAC
>WGCR01000054.1 GCA_015493675.1 Anaerolineae bacterium | reverse complement strand
GGCTATCATCTTGCTGGTGATGGATTGGGACTATGTCTCCGGACAAACTGACAGCGCCAGTGCATTCACCGTTTTCATCAAATCGTGGTGGGTGCATCTCAGCCATGGTGCGATTGTATCCGGCCCCGGCGTCATCACCCTGGTGATCTTCACCGTTGTCGTGGGCGTCGTTCTGGCGTTGGGAGACGCCTGGCGTCGCGATATTCCCAATGGCAAGGCAATTCAAGGCGTGCTCGTGATGCTGGCCTTGTCTCTGGGCGTTTGGATCACGGGCGGCGTGATCTTCGCATCTCGTGTTACCAAACTGCCTGACACCACGCCCGCCATGCAACAGGCCAGCCGCATAGTGAACACCATCTCCTGGTTTTACGTTCTCATCTTCCTGGCGGGCCTGGGATTGATGGCCATCCTCATCTGGAATGACCGGCGATCAGCGCCACAATGGGCGCGGCGTCCCTGGCTGTCCGGCCTCAGCGCCGTAGCAGTCATGCTTTTGGCGGTGATTATCACCCTCAATGTCAATCTCAATCTCGTGCGGGCCGACATCTATTTCAAAATCGGACAGGGCGCTGACGCCCGCGGCGATTGGCAGACAGCGCTGGCTTTCTATGAAAAAGCCTCCGATCTGGCGCCCAAGGAAGATTATTATCTGCTGTTCCGCGGCCGGACCTTCCTGGAAAGTGCGCGTCAGGCCAAAGACGCCAATACACGCAACGCCCTTTTCAAGCGAGCTGAGGAGATTTTGCTGCGGGCCCGGGCACTGAATCCCCTGAACACCGACCATACAGCCAATCTCGCCCGTTTCTACGGCGCCCAATCAAATTATCTCACCGACCCGGCTGAACGGCGCATCGCCCTGGAGAAAGCCTCTGAGAATTATCGCATCGCCACAACCCTCAGCCCCCACGCCGCGCATCTGCAGAATGAATGGGGCAGCATCTACGCCCAACTGGGCGAGCCCGATAAAGCCCGCGAGCGTTTCCAGCACTCTTTGGAACTCGATCCCGGATATTACGACACCTATCTGCGTCTGGCGCAACTAGAACTGAATGAAAAAAATTGGGAAGCCGCCTACAACGCCTACAAAAAAGCTGCCGAGCTGAAACCCAAAGACCCCAGGGGCTACAGCGGCATGGCTTACGCCCTGGCCAAAATGGGGCGCATCGAGGAAGCCATCGCCGCCAACCAGCAAGTATTGCAACTGCGGCCTGGCGATCTCAGCGCCCTGCAAAACCTGGCCTTGCTCTACCAGCAGTTAGGCGATTATGATAAGGCCTTGCAGTACGCCCGCAAAGCCCTGAAAGCAGCGCCCGAAGCCCAAAAGCCATCCATTCAGGCCCTCATCAATCAAATCGAGCAGGCCCAGGGCCCAAAATAGCCGCCATGCTTACCCAAATCATGCTCATTTTCACCGCAGCGTTGACGTTGGCCCTGGCTGCAACGCCCGTGGCCCGACGGTTGGCGGTGCGCACCAATATGGTGGATCAGCCTGCTCGGCGAAAAACGCATGTGACTCCCACGCCCATGCTGGGAGGGCTGGCCATTTACGCCGCTGTCTTGCTGGCGCTGATCATTTTTGGCGACAGATTTTACGTGCATCAGGTGGCGGGCATCATCATCGGCGCTTCACTCATCTCCTTTCTGGGCCTGTGGGATGACCGGATGCCATTACCTGCCTGGGCCAAACTCCTGGGGCAGGTGCTGCCAGTGGTCATTCTGATCATAACCGGCGTGCAAGTCTCCATTTTTCACAGCCCGGCGTTGAACATTGCAATCACCCTGCTCTGGGTGCTATTCATTACCAACGCCGTCAACTTTCTGGACAACATGGATGGCCTGTCAGCCGGGGTCGCAGCTATGGCCAGCGCCTATTTTCTGCTGCTGGCTGCACTTTCGGGCCAATATCTTGTCGGCGCACTGACAGCGGCCTTGTTGGGAGCCTGTATCGGCTTCCTCTTTTACAACTTCAATCCCGCCAGCATTTTTATGGGCGATACAGGCAGCCTCTTCCTGGGATTTGTACTGGCCGCAGTCGGCATCAAACTGCGATTTCCCACCAACGTCCCCGCCGTCACCTGGCTGGCGCCGGTGCTGGTGCTGGGCGTGCCCATTCTGGATACCAGCCTCGTCATCGTCTCTCGTTTACGCCGGGGCTACAATCCCTTTACCACGCCGGGCCGGGATCATCTCTCTCATCGTCTGGTAAAAATGGGATACAGCCGACGCGAAGCCGTGTTGCTGCTCTATCTTTTGGGCAGTATTTTTGGTATGATTGCAGTCTTTGTGACCCAGGCAACCGTGCTCGAAGCTGCCG
>WGCR01000053.1 GCA_015493675.1 Anaerolineae bacterium | reverse complement strand
GAATGGGATGTGACCGAACTGGTGCGGGCCTGGGTGCGGGGCGAGCAGCCCAACTACGGTCTGGTGCTACGGGACGCGACCGGCTGGGAGGAGCAAAACACCGATTGGCGCAACTTCTGGTCCAGCCAATATGGGGCCGATACGACGCTGCGGCCCAAGCTCACCGTGGTCTACAATCCCGACGTCCCCTTTGCCGACGCCGGTGCGGATCAGGTGAATCTGCAATGGGATGGTGGGGCCATCACCCTGGATGGCTCGGGCAGTCACGATCGGCCTGGCGGAGATGATGGTAGTCTCAGCTACCAATGGCGCATTGCCACGCCCGCGTTTGGCTCGGCCCAGAGCGGGGTCATCGGCTCCACCGCCACCCTGGCCTTCACGCCCGACACGCCCGGCGAATGGGATTTCGAGCTCACCGTCACCAACGATCTGGGGGAAAGCGCCACCGACACGGTGCATGTGCGCCTGCTCAGCATTTCCAACGACCACCCCCGTATCTATCTCACCCCGACCAAGCTGGCCGATTTGCAGGCCCGCGCCCTCCCCGGCAACGCCCGCTGGACGCAGTTGAAAGATGTGGCGGACAACGACGCCGACGCCATGCTGCAAAAGGCTCTCGTCTCGCAGGTGCTCAACGACGCCAGCTATTGCACCGACGCCCTGGCCCTGGCCCAGGACAAGGTGGATGCGGACGAGGACTGCTCCGCCTGCCCCGGCGACATCGCCCTGGTGTTCGATTGGTGCTACGGGCAGATGAGCCAGGCGCAGAAGGATGACTTCATCGCCTACTTCAACCACCGGGGCGACAACCCCAGCTATGGCGATGATCCCGGCTGGGGCAACTATTGGCCTCGCCACGGATACAGTTATGCTGCGATGGGCCTGGCCACCTACGGCGATAACGCCCGGGCCAAAGAATGGCTGGACGTGTATCGCTACCAGCACGCGGGCCTGGACCTGCTGGACCGAATTGCCGCGGGCGGGGGCTGGCCCGAGGGCATGATCTATGACTGGATCGCGAATCACGGGCGGGTGCAGGCAGTGGCCGCCTGGGAGACGGCTGCGGGGGAGAAGCTCTTTGCCGGCAGCGACTGGTTCCGGGAGCGCATCGGCTATCTGCTGCTGCATCACTGGCCGGGCGTGGCCCAGGAGTGGGGGCGGCAGTACCATCCCTATCTTTCCACCGGCGACACCGAGCGCAACCGCGGCTCCATGGCCAATTACGGGCGCATCATGGCTCTGATTTTGGTGGATCGCTTCCCCGACCATCCCCTGGCTCCCCAGCTTCAGGCTTATCTGGCCACGGAGCCGGACGGGCGCTCTGATGACTTTTTGTCCCACGAGGAGTTTCTGTGGTTCGAGCCCGACCTGTCCCAGGCCTCGCCCGTGCAGCGCGCGCATTATGCGGGCGGGACGGGAACCCTCTTCCTGCGCTCCGGCTGGCCCGATGGCGCGGCCGACGCTGATACGAGCCCCACCTACATCGGCTTCCAGGCTGGCGATCATTTCACCTACCATCAGCACTACGATCAGAACGCCTTCACCCTGTTCAAGTACGCTGATTTGCTGGTGGATAGCGGCGTGTACAGCGGCGACGGCCTCAGCAATCACGACAAAAATTACTACGTGCGCACCATCGCCCACAACACCTTGGTGGTCTATAATCCCAACGAAGATTTCTCTCACGCCCGGCCCGACGCCAGTTCCAACGACGGCGGCCAGCGCTCCATGTATCCCGCCAGCCGCTCTCCTCAAAGCATCGAGTATTTCGACCAGCATCTGGCTCAGTACGACACCGCAGATATGGTGCATGTGGAGGATACGGCGCAGTACGCCTACGCTCTGGGCGACGCCACAAAGGCCTACAACAACCCTGCCTACAACCAGGCCATGGATGGCCTCAGCGGCAACACGGCCAAGGTCAGCCGTTTTCAGCGGGAGCTGCTTTATTTGCGGCCGGTGGATGGCGGCAGCGCCAAACGGGATTACCTTGTCCTCTACGACCGGGTGGGAGTGACTGACCCGGCGTACAGCGGCGAGAATACCAAGCTGTTGTTCCACACCTTCGCCGAACCGAGCATCAGCGGCTCGGGAACAGCGATTTCGGCCGGGGAGACGCTTTACGCCGGTGGGGATGAGGCCACGGTGGTTAATGGCGATGGCAAGCTGTTCATGCGCTTCCTGCTGCCCGCCACCGTCAACCTGCGCAAGGTGGGCGGCCGCGGCCAGAAGGCGTTTTGGGTGTTCGATGATAATTACGACTGGCAATGGTCTGCATCCGAGCCACAGCCTCGCCCCACCAACGATTTCGAGGACACGCCCTACGGCGAATGGCGCATCGAACTGGAGCCCGCAGACACGGGCCTGGAACACAATTTTCTGACGGTGATGCACCCAACCAGCAGCACGGTGGCGTCCATGCCCGCGGTCACGTTGGTGCAAGGCCCGGGCCTGGATGGCGCTTACATCGCCGATCCCGACCTGGGCCGGGTGGTTCTCTTTTCCGCGGCCGCGGATGGGGCTGCGCCCGCTGGAACGTTGACCTACGCCTATCCCGCCACCACCGAGACGCTGAATGTGTTGGCTGACCTGACGCCGGGCCAGCGCTACGACCTGACAGTGGATCAGGACAATGGCGAGACCGCCGTCACCCTCTCGCCCGCGGCCTCGGGCGGCTATCAGGTCAGCGATGAAGGCGTGCTCAGCTTCACGGTGCAACAGCTCTATCTCCCCGTCATCATCTCTTTCCTGGCGCCGGACGTGGTGCGCCTGATCTGGCCCGATGATGCCGCCTACGCCAGTTATACCATCTGGCGGGACACAGCGCCCTACTTCACCCCTGCCGCACCAGCGCTGGCCACCGTCGTCCCTCCTCCAAACAGCTATGATGATGCAGGCGCAGCCGGCGACCCCGCGGTCAACTACTACTATCGCGTCGAAGGCGTTCCTGTCAGTGGCGAGAGTCTGTTTTCCCCACGTCTGGGCGCGTTCGATTTTGCGCTGACGCCGGGGGAGTAGCGCCAACGCACGGGCGTATGATGTGAGGGGCGCGGGCCAATACGCTTTGACCGGAAGCGGAAACTATGGTAAAAGCAGTATGCAGAAGCAACTGCTAAGGTCTCGCCACCACTTTTTGCCACGAAGACACGAAGAAGATGAAGGCACGAAGCATTTTTCTTTATTTTTCCCTTCGGGCCTTCGAAAAACTTCGGGCCTCCCTGGCTTTTTGAGATTTAAAGTCGAGTACGTTAGCAGTTACATGCAGAAGCGAACAGGACAAATGCCTCCACCAAAGCCGCACCGCCAAGGAGAAAAATTATGCGCAAGGCAATGATCTTTTCATTGATGTTACTATTCTGCATCTCCGTTCAACCGATGACGGTGACGCATGCGGCGACGCCCCCTGTCGTTTATGTTTCAGGCGATGGCAGCGGTGACTATAATTGCGACGGGACCAGCGACCAGGTGGAAATCAATCAGGCTTTGGATTTTGTTGCAGCAGATCCAAACTACACGACGGTTCATCTGAAAGGCCCGCACACTTATTGGATTGACGAGCCGATCTATATCTCCGCCAACACCATCCTTGAAGGCGATTCCGACGCGGTCATCAAACTCGTAGATCATGCGGAATGGAATACACAATTCAAACCGCTTATCGGGCAGAAGGGATTGACATTGACTTTTCAACTTGGAGACCCGGACACAACAACAGGCAACATCACGATAAGAGGATTTGAAATCGACGGGAACAGCGATCATCAAAACGAACCCGCGGGCAATTCCTACTACAATGCCATCCGCTTGCAGAATTGCTATAACATCACCATCAACGATATGTACATGCACCACAATCTGTCGGATATGGTTCAAATCATCAACGATGAAGCTGGTTTTGATATTAATTCGCAATTCTACAACAATCGCGTTCACGATAACGGGCATGACGCTTTCTATTTTGGGTTTGCCGATAACTTTCAGGTATTCAACAATAACATTACAAATCATAGAACGGATGCCGGCATTCGCACCGACGCCTGCAATCATTTCAAGATATACAACAACATCATAGGCAATGATCCTGACAGGGTGTCTTCCGGCGGAGCCGCTATCGAGATGTATAGCTGGGGGCCATATCCTGTCAACGATGTGGAAATATACGGCAATTATCTATACGGTGATAGCGCCTACCACGGTATCTGGTTGAAACAGCAAGACGATGGCAATCCCGCAGGCACGCTGCACACTCACGAAAATGTATATATCCATCACAATATCGTCTCTTTGTATCAACTCGCAGGAATCGCAATCACCGGTTTTCACAATACGCGTATCGAGAATAACGTCATCGAATTGAACGGAGATGGCGGCGTTGTGTTTTATGGAGGGGACCCGGTGGATCCCACTGTTTCGGGCTTCCAGACTATCCTGAAGAACAATATCATTGTCAACAACACCAACTATGGCATCGATAATCGGGCGCCGGACGTCCATGCTTTTGTTTCGGACCATAATGACGTCTACCAAAACTCACTTGGCTCTTATCACAACGCCTCCTCGACAGCGGATATTCATGTAGAACCTGAATTTGCCTATCAGGACGCTTCTTATTACGAAACTTATGGGAACAACACCTATTCCATCCTCAGTCCGGCCTGGCAAAGTGCGATTGCAAGTCAGGATTTTAGTGGTGATTTGGGAGCGAACGAGGCGTGGCAGGTGTATCACCCCAGATCACAGAACGGGAGATGGGATGGTTCGCAATGGGTTGACGATATGATAACCAGCCAATGTATCGATATGGGCGATCCCGCGTCAGATTTTTCTAACGAACCGCTCCCGAATGGCGGCAGGATAAACCTTGGCGCTTTTGGCAATACGGCATACGCCTCAAAATCAGCCGACGCTACCGACAACGTCATCACCTACAGCCTGGACAACAATCGCGTCTACCGCGTCGCCGCCCGGCCCAACGCCACGCCCGAGGACGTCAGCGCCGCCCTGGCCGCGCTCTCATCAGGCTCGGAAGATCATTTGCTCAACGTCTCGCCCAACGGCCAGTGGCTGGTGTTGGAGACGGATCGCTTCGGCTGTTCGGGCTGGCCTTGCCTGGCGGTGGTCAAGGCCGATTTCTCGTCGGGCGGGGCCGTGACCATCGACGGCAATGTCGTGCATCCCGAAGGTAGCATCAGCGCTATCTCCAACAACGGCGATTTGGTGGTGTACGCGTCACAGGATGGCCCGCACGCCACCGATCTCTACGCCAGCGTGCGTTCGAGCGGCGTTTGGGGCGCGGCCACGCTGCTCACCGGGTCCTCCACCTACAACTGGCACAGCATGCCCGCGCTCTCGGCCGACGCCAGCACCGTGCTTTTCGATTGCGACAACGACCAGAGCGATGTGGGCGAGGCCATCTGCGAGGCGCACACCGATGGCTCGGGCTTTCGCGTCGTGCTCACGCCTGCGGACGGGCCCGGCCCGCAATACAATCCCCTGCACAGCCCCGACTACGCGACCGATGGCAGTATCGTCTTCGAGGGGGATTGGGACGGCGAGACCATCTGGCGCTTGCCCCCTGGCTCGACCACGCCCGTGAAGGTGGGCGGCCACAACAACGACAACTCCCCCTGCGTCCTGCCCGATGGCAGCATCGCCAGCCTGTGGATGGATCGCCCGGGCGGGCCTTCCACCCATGAGCTGAAGGTGATGCGGGCCGACGGCGACAGCTATTTCATGGCGCTGACGGGCGTGGATGTGTATGATGTGGGCATTGGCTGCGGCGGGCCTTCCTCACAATCCCTCTATCTTCCGGTCGTCATCTCAGCCCAGACAGCGAACACCGTGCGCCTGAGCTGGAATGACGACGCCGATTACACGCACTACGATATCTGGCGGGATACAGCCCCCTACTTCGCCCCGGGCGCCGCACCCTACGCCACCGTGACGCCGCCGCCCAATTATTTCGATGATGCGGGCGCTTTGGGCGATCCAGCCGCCAACTACTTCTATCTGGTGGAGGGCCAGCTCGCCACCAGCGGCTCCCTTTTCTCCCGCCGCCTGGGCGAATTCGATTTCGGGCTGACGCCGGGCGGGCCATGACAGGATGATCTCACGCAAAGCCGCCAAGTCGCAAAGGAAAAAAGAGGCAAAGAAAAGAAGATAGAACGCAGAAAAGGCTGAAAAAGCTGATTTTCGCAGATAAAGAAAGGTGAAAATCAGTCTCACGCAGAGCCGCCAAGGCGCAAAAGTCGAAAAGATGGAGCGCAGATAGACGCATCCGGGCGATTCCACGCCCAGCGTAGCATAATCATCGGTAAGACGTTTGTAGAGACTGTAACAGTTTAGTCGGTTGTTCCATTTTCCAAACGCCGAATGAATTCAGGTCTGAGGGCGTTCCGCCGCATGTCCCCCTCCGGGGACATTTTTCGTCCGGCTGGATCTGTCTGCGCAGGCAGACAGGCGGCCAAAGGCCTCTAGCCCCGACTTCGAGTCGGCGGGGCCAAAGCGCCAAACATGGTTGCACCGACTAAACTGATACGGTCTCCCGTTTGTAATGCGTTGT
>WGCR01000052.1 GCA_015493675.1 Anaerolineae bacterium | reverse complement strand
TGCGCCACCAGTAAGACGCCGGGCGCATCAGAGTTGGTGACCACCGAGACATCATTGACGTCCCAACTGATGATGGCGGCCTCGCCATTGGGTCCATCCAGAGCCTCGCCTGCTTCCAAAATCACCTCCGACAGCGGCGCAAAAGCCGGATCGTGCAGCATGGCCAGGGCCGCGTCGCCGTCGGCGACCAGGCGCGTCTTGCCCAGCAGATGCGCCCGGGGTTGAAAACGGCGGTTGCGATACACATTCAGATCGGGATCGCCATCGAAGGCCAGTTCCCACACATCCCAATCCAGCGCCACGTCCTTTTTCCCCAGCAGATATTTCACATTCAGCAACGCATATTTATCAGTGCTGCGACTATCCATGCTGTTCCAATAGCGGGCGTAGTAAGCCAGGGTCAGAGGATTGGCCACGCCCCAAACATCATCAAGATTATGGAGCAGCGCCGTATCGGGCTGCCACAGGGCATCGATATCGGTGCGGGCGTCGATGCGATAAAGCTCATGATCGGCGCTAAAGAAATTCAGGATAGCAGTGCGGTTGAAGTTGGCGGTGGGGTCTTTTTCCGAGATGTCGTTATAAGCCCCCAGCATAGCCAAATCCAAAAAAACCAGCAGAATAGCCAGCACCGCGAAAGTTTTGCCCGCCATCCAGCCCTGTTTGCGAAAGAAAAACAGCGCCAGGCCCGCGACCAGCAGCAGTAAAAAGTGCATGACAGCGATGGCAATAACGCTGGCGCGCAGATGCAGGGCGGCATCGCCATTCTGCGTGAGGAGCAGGGTCGCATAAATCAGCGGCGCGCCGATGGCCAGCGTGATGATGAGCGTCGTGCGCAAAAAGCGCCAGATGCCCTGCACCAGCCGGACGTCATCCTCGCCCCGCGCATCCATCATGGCCTGCAATCCCCGGCCCGCCAGCAATGCAACAGCGAGATCGAAGACGAAGATAAAACGGGCGGGCGCTCGCAGTTGATCCAGGCCCGGCAACAGCCAGGTGAACCAGCCGTGCACCACACTGTAGATCCCCAGGCTGAAGGCCAATGCGGTTACGGCCACCCCCACCAGCGTCCAGGTCAATCGATCCCGGCGCAGCAGGATGCCCGTCAGGGCCAAAATCAGGGTGAAGACGCCGATATAGCCCACCTCGACCCGCGGCCACAGACCCCAGTGCATGGCGGGCGAACGTCCGAAGAAACCGGGAATGATCAAACCGATGAGTTGGGCGGGGGAGAGCGAAAAACCCACGGTCTGAGCGTAGTTCCAAGCGCTGCGCTCGGTGTAATGAGCGATCTCCAGGCCCGGCAGCAGCATGGGCGCCATGATTCCAACGCCGACAAGAGTCGGAACCAGCACCGCCAGCAGAGTGCGCAACCAGCTCTGCCGCCAATTCCCCAGATCGGTCAGGAACCAAAAACCTGCCCACATTCCCATCGCCATCAAGCTGTAAAGCGTCATCTGGATATGTCCCGCCAGCGATCCCACGCCCAGCGCCAGCCCCGCTGCCAATGCCCAGCGCAGGCTGCCTCCTTCCAGATAGCGGTGCACCCCCAGCAGCGCCAGCGGCAGCCACGCCACCACCGCAATCAAGTTGAGATTGCCAAAATGAATGATGAACAGATCGCTGAACATGAAGGCCACGCCCGCCAACACAGCCGCGTAGCGATTGAAACGCAGACTCCGCCCCAGCGCATACATCGCCACGCCCGTCCACCAGATATGCCCCATGACCAGCCATTCCATGTCGCGATAGGTGATCTCGCTCCCCAACAGAAAACGCAGCAGGTGGGGCGGATAAAAAATGCCCGACTGCATCTCAGATGAAAAGGGAACGCCGCTGTAAATGTGCGGATTCCACAGCGGCCACACACCCGCCTTCAGGCTCTGCTGGATAAAATGATAGGTGGGAAAAAGAAAACTGCCCAGATCGCCGCCATCCGCGGGCATAAAAACATCGCCACTGACGATGCGCCAGAAGAACGCCACAGTCAACACCGCGAACAGACCTGGCATCAGCGCATCGGGCAGCCAGGCCCGGCGTTTCCAGCCGACCAGCAGCAAGACCAACAGGTAGAGAAGCAGGAGTGCGATGATCATAAGGGGATGGATGGCGTCGACGATGAGAGCATGAACCCGATCATTCTAGCACGAAGGGGGAAGACAATGGAAACCCCCTCCCAATCAGAAAACGTCGCTGGGCGTCAGTTTTTGCCCCGCCGCCCAGATGATGATGGCCAACGCTACGCCCCACATCGCGGTCATGGCATCCTGCCATCGGATCTGCGCATTACGGGAGTGGTCCCGCACCACAACATCGTAAAACCCGGGTCATTTCGGCGTCCATGTCAACCGTTGCAGGGAGAAAGCGGGCGTGGGAGCCGTGATGCCTGCGCCGACGACCACGGTGACCGGCCACAGATCGGAGACGCAGCTGGGGGCGGCGCCCGCCGCAGCGCCCTTGACGCCCACGAACGCGTGATCCCGACGCAATTGTCCGCGGATGTCGTCGGCCACGCCCAGGCTGCGCAGAGCCGCAATGGCGTCATCGCCCAGGCTGAGGGAAGCCGCATCTCGCACGGCCCCGGCCACGATAGTCCCCGCGGGCAGGGCGTCGATCCAGGCGGCCATGGCGGCGCTGGCGGCGGGGGCCTGGCGGGGATCATGCGTGTCGAAATTTACGGCATCCAGCACCTGTCCCGCGGCAGGCTCGATGGCTACCAGATTATAACCGCGCTGATTGGGGCTATGCTCCATGCCATCGATGTAGATATGCCCGAAATCGCCCACATCCTTGCCGGCGCTGCGGGCCACGATGTGCACCGGGCTGCTCACGCCCGTTTCGCCGATGGGCCTGGAACCAGAAGTCAGACTCGCAGGGTCGAAGGTTCGCCGGGCGGAAATGCGCAGATGGCGGGGGAAATCATCGCTTGCGGGCGGGATGTCGAGGGAAATGTCATTGACCCCCGCAGTGAGGTCGCGGCGGGCGATCTCCCGCCCGTTCAGCTCGAAGCGCAGGCTCTGGGGCGCGGGCGCTCGCAGGGTCAGCGTCAGAGTGGCAGGACGCTCACCCCCGGGCAGCAATAGCTCCGAATGGGGAAGCACAGCCCATAGCTCTGGCGCATCGTCGCGGCTGTCGAGCGCGCCCCAACCGTAATTGAGATAGGTGAGCAGGGCCGGATCGGCCGGGGTCAGGACCAGGGGATGGGGATCGGGCCAGCGGGCCTCGTAGCGGGCGATGCCATCTTCCTCGGCTTGCAAGCTCAGCGGGAAAAGCTGGATGAGCCGGGCTTCGAAATCGGCAGGGAGTTCGCGGCGATGGACCAGCACGGTGTGGATGTTGAGGAAGGCAAGCAGGTCGGGAGCCAGGGCCTGGGCGCGGGCGAAGTCGGCATCGGGCACAGGCCGGTCATCCTGCATGGCCGCCAGCACGCCGATGACAGGATTCTCCAGAAAATACTGGAATTTCTGCTCGGGATTGCGGCTGGTGTTGCCCCCGAGAATGGGCTTATGATGATAGGTTTGCCACCACTGCTCGTACATGATGATGACATCTGATTTGCCGAAAACATTGAAGCCGTTGCGCCAGCCCACAGGCAGGTCCAGCAGTGCGTCCTGTCTACCGTCATCCACCACCGCCGCGTAGGCCGCGGGCAGACGGAAATCGGACATTGGCAAGGGGATGCTGAGATGCTCGAACAGGATGAGCGCCGCCAGGCCCGCAGCCAGCGCCATACGCCAGACAGGCTTGCGGATACGCGTCAGCAGCGCGTAAGCTCCCAGCGCCGTCAGCAGCCCCAGCCCCAGAAAAATCATCACGCTGTAGCGGCTGGGATAGCGATTGGCCTGGAAGAAGGGAATTTTGACCAGCAGCGCGAAAATGCCGGAGATGCCGGTATTGGCGCCATTGATGCGGATTTGCGGGCCCAGGGAGGCCCACAGAAAGAATGCGGTGAGTGCGGCCACAGCCCACGCGACCCATCGCCGTCGAAAATGCCACAGACCAACGCCGGTTAAAATCAGGACGATGTAACCGGGGTAGATTTGTTGTCCCTTGTTGACCATCAACTGCGTGCCATCCGCGCGTAGCGCGGAATTATCGCTGATGGCCCGAATGATGCCGCCAAATAGAGGGTGCAACTGCGTAGGGAAGAAAAATCCCAGCACATCCGCGGAAAAAATATCAGAAAACCCCCCGCCTTCCACCAAAAAATCGCCGTAAGCCCGCATATCGGGCAGCATATTGGCCAGATAGGGCAGCAGTCCCAGGATGAACATCACCGCGGCGATGCCTGCATTGAGGAATGGCGCCTTGATCCGCTCCCAGTAGCCGCGGGCGCCCGGCCAGCGCCACAGGCCCGCCGCCAGCGCCCCCACGATGACGATGGCGATAAGCAACACGCCGAAAGTACCGTAGATCAGCTCCGTCCAGGTCTGGAACAAGAGAAATAGCCCCAGCAAAAAGCCATCCCGCCAGCGCCAGGCGCCGTGCAGGCTCCGCAACAGATAAAGCGCCACAAAGGGCAGCCATTGCGACGAAGCGATATTGAATTGCCCCAACGAGGCATAAAATAGCTTGGATGAGGCGAAGGCGTAGAGCAGGCCCGCCAGCAGCGCAGCCAGGCGAAGATTTCGGATTTCGGATTTCGGATTTCGGATTTGCGGACGCAGAACTGTCAACAATGCCAGCGCCAGCAGGTACGCCCCAAAGCCGGAGAACACGAAACTGCTGAGCAGCAAGAGGTTGTTAGTGAGGACGAGGCTCATCGCGCTTTGAAAGGGGATGCTCAGCGCCCCGTTCCATAGGGTCAGCGTGTAGAACGCTAGGTTGATGCTGATGGGATGGAACATACTATCCCCGACAAAGGGGTTGTGCACCCACCCGGTTTGCCCCGCCCGATCCACAAAACTGGCTTTGGCCCACCACAGATTCCACGCCAGCGAGGGATCATCGATGCCGTCACCG
>WGCR01000051.1 GCA_015493675.1 Anaerolineae bacterium | reverse complement strand
GCGCATGGAGCGAAACTTGAGGGTGGGGAAAGGGCGGGCGTCCAGGCCCATCCGCTCCTGGATGTAGAAGACCGGGCCGGGCGACTCCAGCTTGATGAGCAGGGCGATGAGCAGCATGAAGGGGGAGAGGAAAATCAGCGCGGGCACGGCCACGCTCAGATCATAAGCGCGCTTCAGTGAGAGTTTCCAGCCTCGCAGCGCCACATCGCGCACCGAAAGCAGCGGCAGTCCGGCCAGGTCGCTCACCGTCACTTCGGTGGCCATGATCTGGAAGACATCGGGGAAGACCTTGATACTGACTTTCTCGCGTTCGCACAGTGAAATGATGCGCACCAGCTCCCGGTGGGAGGCTTCGGGCAGGCCGATGACCACTTCGTCGATGCCGTGTTTCTCGATGACTTCGGGGATATCGGCGGGACGCCCCAGGCGGGGCGCATCGGCAATCTGCATGAGTTCGCCGTTGGCTTCGATATATCCCACAACTTCATGCCCGGCGTCATTGACCCCCTGTAATTTCTGAATGAGCATCCGCCCGATGTCGCCACTGCCCACCACCAGCACTTTTTGTCGTCCAAATCCCCGCTTTTGCAGAAAACGCACGAACAGGCTATAGAACCAGCGTCCCAGGGTTACGAAGATGATCGCCAATCCCCAGCCCGCAAGAACAAAACTGCGGGGATAAGGCACTGTGCCATAATTGAAATGGTCGGGGAAAATGAAAACGATGGCTGCCAGCGCCACCAGGAACGCAATGCTGACGGTGCCCACGGTCTTGGAGAGACTATCCAGGAAATTGGCGGGCCGACGTCCATGATAGCGGCGGCGCGTATAAGAGATAATGAAGATGGCGGCGATGAGAAACAGCGTCAGGGGCAGATAGGAGAGGAACCGATCGACCGAGCCGGGCTTGATGCTGCGCTGCAAGCGATGCGCCACAAAGACAGCCAGGCCAGCGGTGAAAACATCCAGTCCCACCTGGATGAGCAGAAATAGCCAACGCAAATGCCGTTTCATGCCTGCGCCTCCATGCTTCGACCCCGCAGCCAGGTCAGCCCCACATCGATGGCGCCCTTGACCGCTATGCCCGCCATGATCAGGTAGTAAAGCAGGGCGTTGGTTTGCTCTTTGTAATGCTTGCGCACGAAGATGGCCATGGCGTCATAAAAGGCCCGCCGCACCCGGACATTCCCGCGGGAGGCGGCACCTTTGTGATGATAGACGGTCACTTGCGGATAATACCAGATTTTCCAGCCCGCCTGTTTGATGCGAAAGGCCCAATCCAGGTCCTCGCCATACATGAAAAACGCCTCATCCAACAGGCCCGCGGCCTCCAGCGCTTCGCGACGCACCAGCATGAACGCTCCCACCACGCTGTCCACCTCGGTCTCCTGGTCTTCGGGCAGATAGGTGAGATTGTACTGGGCAAAACGAGGATTATCGGGGAAAAGCTTGCTCAGCCCCAGGCCGCGATAGATGAACGATGCGGGCGAGGGAAAGGCCCGGCGACAGGCTTTATCCAGGCTGCCATCAGGCAGGATGAGCCGGGGACCGGAAGCGCCGATGTCTGAACGGGCGTCCATCATGGCCAGCATGTCGGCCAGGGCGGTGGCGGGAACCTCTGTGTCTGGATTCAGTAGCAATGCGTAGCGGGGCAGGGTCTCGGGCGGTTGGTTTTGGGCGAAACCATACGCGCGCAAGCCGATGTTGTTGGCGTAGGCGAAGCCGCCGTTGCGCGGGGCGGGAATCACCCGGGCCTGAGGGAATTCGGTTTGCACCATCTCCACGCTGCCATCTTTGCTTTTGTTGTCCACGACGGTTACATGATACGCAAAATCGCCCTCGCTGGCGTAAACCGAGCGAAGGCAGGCGCGTAAAAGATCTCTCGTGTTGTAATTGACAATGACGATGGCGAGATCCAGCATGGTGGACTCAGTCGGGTAAGATTCCATAGGCCGGGCAGCGATCTATTTTACCATCAGCGTGCGGGACGCCCAAAACAGCATTCCTGCCGCTGGCAGCGATGCGCCGGGCATTTCATTCTGAAAATGCAAAGAGCCCCGCCACTACGGCAGGGCTCTGATGCGACATCCGCAAAAGGAAGGATTAGAGGGTTCGCCGTCGCCACGCGAAAGCGCCGAGGCCGACCATGCCAAACACAACCAGACTCATTCCCCATTGCACGGTGGGGGCGTCTGTTTTCATGGAGGTCAAGGTGATGGCATTTGCTGTGTTCTTGGTGAAGCCAAAATCTACAGTCATGTACGAACTGCTGTCTGCATAACCTGTGGCGTCGCCTGTATCAGCCGTATCTGTCTGCCCTCCCTTTGTCGCAGCAAAGGGCTGGCTCACCACATAACTCCCGGCCGGGATGCCGTCATCGATGTTATCACCGCTATCCGGGTTCTGGTCGCCGCCGGGGCTGCTGCTGAGGTATCCCAGGTTTTTGACGTCCGAACTGACAACGGCCACAAAATAATTGGTCGTGGGATCATTGGCGGCGCTGGGGGTGACATTCAGGAACTGGTAGATGCCGCCACCACTGGTCGTCGTGGTCATGATTGCGCTGCTGTCATCGCCGTCTGGTTCAGGAACGCCGTCGCCATCGACATCGCGATAGAGCATGACTGTGACGCCGTCAATGCCCGTTTCTCCCACATCAAATGTGCTGTTGCTGTTGTCGTCATCCCATACCAGATTGCCAATGGCAACAATATCTTTCAGGGTGTAAGCGAAATCGGCGTCGTTATAGTCGGTCAGCGTGTCGGGAATATAAACGTAACGGGGCTCTACGCCGTTGTAGACGTTGCTTGCATTGTTCCCGGTATACTCATATCCTTCCAGCGGCCCGCCAGGATTGAAATTACTGTCTGCGATCTCGACCCACCAGCCCAGGTGATCGCCCACCTCGGTGAAGTCATACCAGCCATGTTCAACGTCGGTGGTGCCGCCATTGTCACCTGTGGTCATCGATTTCTGCAATGCGTCATCGGTTCCGGGCTCGAAGACGACGTCGCCATCATCGAGATAGAGATTGACCAGAACGCCGTCGATGCCTGAATCGCCCCACTCGGGGCCTTCATCCTTGACGCCGTTGCCGTTTTCATCGAACCAGACGAAGTCGCCCAGGGTGCTGACTCCGCCCGGGCTGGCAAACGCCGTCACCAGGCCCAAGACAAGCAGGCCTACAATTGTAACGGCCAACGTGAGTGTGATTTTAGTTTTTCGAGACATGAGTGTTAGCTCCTCCAAAAAGTGGTGATGGGAATTTTCCCGAATTGGCTTTCCTGAAAAACTTCACCACGGGGACACAGAGCGCGCAGAGGAGGAAAGAGGCGAGATTTAGAGATGATTTCTTCGCGAATTGCCTGTTTCCCTCTGTGTCCTCCATGTTTTTGTGGTGAAATGTTTTTCCAGGAAAGTCAAAGGTTGGAATTTCAAATTGATTCATTTATCGTGCCGGATGGAGATCGGCGTTGACAGGCTCATCGATCTGTTTCCCGGGCAAGATGAACGCGCAGGGCGGGATCGCCAAAGATCATGTAGGCGTCCACAACTTCGAGATAATGGTTTTCCTGGGGGGCATTGTCGACAAGGTAGTGTTTGGCTGCGGTGACAGCCGCTCCCAGGGTGGGGATATGATCGTGAAACAGGGCCAGAAACAGGCCTTTTTCCAGCAGTTGATGGGGGTTTGTCAGGCCCAGGCTGGTGGCTGACAAGCTGGCGACAGAGCCGCCCGTGGCCCGCACGTTGGCCTCGGCGAAGGATTGTGCGCCGAGGCGAGGCTGCTGGAAGAACCCGTCAGAGCAGGCCATGGCCAGGGTGATGGGCCATTTGCCCTGATTGTGCAGAGATTGGACGGTGGCCTGATCCATCAGCCGCTCTGCAGCCCAGTATTCCTTGGTGGCGTGGCCGATGTAGTTCAGAATCAGTGCGCCCGGACCTTCCAGCGTATCGACGATCTGTTGTTTGCAGTCCACCGAGACATCGGGATTGGATTGATCGCAGGTCTGTCCGGCATAGATTTTGGCGGGCCGGTAGGGAGCAGGCAGGAATTTGATGGTGTTGGCCGGGGGATCGGCGTAGCCGTCGGCCAGTTCATCGGAGAGGGCGTAGAAATCTTCGCCTCGATCGGCGTCGTCGGTAACGAAAAGGACGTTCTGATTCCAATCGCCGGGCGCCGGGTTGGTCTCGTAGGCGATGGTCTTGTCGACCATGACATTCGCTTCGTCCAGGGTGTTCGCCGGCATGCGGCCAATGTGCATGTCGGGCAGGGTGTCATCGCCTATCAGGGTGACATAACGGTTGTCGCTGGCGCCCTCGCCGATGAGGGAGTCCATAAAAATGAGATTCGGGGGGATGTAGGT
>WGCR01000050.1 GCA_015493675.1 Anaerolineae bacterium | reverse complement strand
GCCCTGGAGATGGCGACTCTACCACCGGGCAGGTCTTCGAAGTGTATGTCACCGAGATCACGCCCGAGGGCGTCGTGGTGGATTTCAATCACCCCTGGCGGGCGAGACCCTTCATTTCGACGTCAAGAACGCGGGCATCCGCCCCGCCACTGCGGATGAAATCCTCACGGCCACGTGCACAGCGGGCATCATCACCACTAAAACGCCTTCACACGCCGCGTCTCAGCCCCGAAGCCTCGCACTTCGGGGCTTTTTTTGTCGCCCCCCTTGACATTCCGGCGATTGTATGTCAAAATATATTTATCATTAAAATCAATTCGAATGGTAAAAAATATATGACAGAGCCCACCTCCACTCCTCCCCCCACCGACTTCTCCGAAGTTTTCACCATCACGAAGATCGAAACGCTGAAAGCCGTTTCCACGCCCTTCCGGCAAAACCTGATGCGACTGATGGCGGAAAGTCCGCGCACGGTCAAGGATATGGCGCGGGAATTGGAAATGCCTCCCTCCCGGCTGTATTACCACATCAACCAGTTGCTCGAGCATGGCATTATTCGCGTGGTCAAGACGCAAATCGTCTCTGGCATTGTCGAAAAGCATTATCAGCTCAGCGCCCGCGCGTTCCGGGTGGATCGCTCGTTGCTGGCTCCGGGCAGCGATCTGGAGAAAGCCAGCCTCGAAGCGGTGCTGGCCAGCACCCTCGACGTCACCGAAAAGGAAATTCGCCGGGGCGTGGACGCGGGCGTTATCGACATGCGCAAGAAAGCGCCGCAGCCAGGGGCGACATTCATCGGTCACTCCCTCATCACTCTTTCCCCTGAACAATACAGCGATTTTTTGCAACGACTTTTCGATTTATACCTGGAATTCGAAAAAATGTCCACCGCTCCCACAGCGGATGAGGTGCAGTTGGCGGGCCTGCTCGTAGCCATCTACCCCACGGTTCCCCCCGCCGCCCCTGCGGACCCCGAAAGCTAATTTTTCATTTCCCCAACCTGGACAATCCGGAACCAAAAAAGCTGATCTCACGCAAAGGCGCCAAGGCGCTAAGTTTTTCTTTGCCTCTTTCTTCCTTTGCGGCTCTGCGCTTTTGCGTGAGACATTTTTCTTGCCCGACGAGCAAGGATTCCATTGGCAAGGCGCCAAGGAGAGGAACGATGAGTGAAGCAAATGCCGCCGCTCCCAAAAAGCATGGTCTCAGCGATTTGTTGCGCAACAAGAATTTTCGATGGCTATGGCTCGGGCAGATCATCTCCAATTATGGCGATAGTCTTACAGCCCTGGCCCTGCTAATCCTGATCAACCGGCTCACCGGCTCCACCGCCGCCATTGCCACCGTGGCCATTCTCATGGCGCTGCCCCAGGTGACCATCGGCATGGTGGCGGGCGTGTTTGTAGACCGGTGGAATCGCAAGATCACCATGATCGTTTCCGATGTGCTACGGGGAACCGTGGTGCTGGGGCTGCTGCTGGTTCGCAATCCCGAGGATGTCTGGATTTTATATACGCTCACCCTGTTGCAAGCCACGGTGGGCGTTTTCTTTTCTCCGGCCCGCATGGCGCTGTTGGCCAACGTGGTTTCGGGCGAGGAGCTGTTGGCGGCCAATTCGCTCTCGCAAACCAGCCGCATCATCTTCGGGCTGCTAGGCACGGCCAGCGCTGGCGTGCTCATCGGTCTGTGGAACGATTTCAGCATCATTTTCATCACGGACGCGTTGACGTTTTTCATCTCTGCGCTATTCACGTGGCGAGTGATCGCCCCCGCATTCGTCCGACGTCAGACAGGAGCCAGGGTGAAGACTATATACGACGAATTCATGGTGGGCATGCGCATCATTTTCGCTTCGCGAGTCCTCGTTGGCGTTCTGATTTCAGCCGCAGTCGTCATGTTGGGACTGGGCGCGGTGAATGTGCTGTTCGTGCCTTTGCTCATCAACGAGCTGGGGTTGCCCGAAACCTGGTTCGGAGCCATCGAGGCGGCGCAGGTGGCGGGCATGGTGCTGGGCGGATCACTGACCGCCATTCTGGCCGCCCGTTTACAGCCCACGCGCATGATCACCGTGGGGTTGCTAGTGGTGGGGCTGGGCGTTGCCGCCATCGCCGCCGTCACCCAGGTTTGGCACATCATGCTGCTGCTCTTTCCCATTGGCATGGCCATGATGCCCGTCAACGCAGCCGTCGCCACCCTGACGCAGGTGCTGGTCAGTGATGAGTTGCGCGGGCGCATCGGTGCGGCTCTGCAAACCATGATCGGGGCAGCCAACATCACATCCATGGCTCTGGCGGGCGTGCTGGCGGGCCTGATGGGCGTGCGCAACGTCTTCGTGCTGGCGGGCGTGATCACAATACTGGCGGGCGTTCTCGCCATTCCCATCTTCGGCAAAAACCCCGCTGTCGTTCCCGAATCGGCGCCATAAGGGGCTGCACGCCAGTAAGAAATGACAATGAGGGCACGGATACCTACGGCCTTCGGTCACAGATTTTTATAAATTTTCCGCGTTCATCCGCGTTAGTCCGCGTCCTATGAAACAACGCCCGCCTTCGCGGCAATCCCTCAAATCGTAGCCAAAGGATAGATGATGGATTCTCTGAAGCCGGTCAGCACCCGCACATGGCCCGTGAACAGGGCGTCGACCTCGGGATCGCCGCTATCGATCAGCAGGGGATGGCCGCGCAGGCCGTTGATTTTGTTGCGGGTGGCCACGATGATGAGGCGTTCTTTGCCAATGCGCCGTAATATCTCCGGGCTGATCTGCTGGTTGCCCCGCCCAAACAGAAATCCCTGACCGCCCACGGGCGTGACGATGATGGCGGCGGGCGTGGTTTCGGTGATCATCCTCTCCAGTTGCGGCGCATTGACATCCGCGGCGATAACCCGCCCATCTTGCAGTACATCGACGCCCAACAGCGTCTTGGGCAGGCCCAGATGCGTGAAGATGGCCCGGGTGGTGGTTCCCGGCCCCACCACATACAATCGCCCCGGCTGCAACATCGTCGCCACCGCGGCCGCGATTTCGGCCTGGGCTTCGGCCTCGCTGCCGGGGCTGGCGGCTTTGGGGCCTTGCAGCAGCCTGGGCCCCGATGGCGTCAGCAAATAGCCATACAATCGGGCCGAGACGATCCCTTGCCGAAATGCGGCTTCGTCGATATCCATGACCTCGGCCAATTGCAGCATTTGGGCCCGTCCCCGCAAAAAATCTTGCGCCAACTGCCCCGCGGCCCGCGGCGTAGCCGCGTACACCGCCGAGTGCATCTTTACGCCGGCGGGAACGCCCACCACCGGCAGGGACTCGCCGATGGCCCGGTGGATGTCGCGGGCCGTGCCATCGCCCCCGACAAAAAGCAGCAATTGCACGCCAGCCTGCTGCATCATCCTGGCGGCCGCTTCGGTGTCGGCCGCGGTGGTGCGCCCCGGGCTGATTTCGCCTATGACGCGGGGTGAGAAGTTCGCGGCCCGCGCCGCCCGCTCCCCCATCTCGCGGGGGAAGGTGAGCAGGCGCAAGGGCGTCTGTGGGGATTTCAACGCTTGCAGCGCCTGAATGGCCCGCTCCTCCGCCCGCGGGCGGGCTCCCAGGCCAAGGGCCCGCGCCTGCACCGCCGCGCCGTCACTCCCCTTCAGGCCCACGCGCCCGCCCAGCCCGGCCACGGGGTTCACGATGAGGCCAATCAGGGGCGGGAGGGCGTCGGCCATTTCTCTCGTTTTTTCAGATAAGCGCGCCAGGTCATAGCCCAGAGCTCGGGATCGTCCAGGGAGCGGGTGTCCAGACGGTGGATGGCGCTGCGCCGGGGAGCATTCTTCACCGAGTCGGGATCAGCATGAGCCTCAGCCGCGACTCGGGCCAGGATGGCTGCGTATTCATCCAGCTCCGCGCGGGTGTAGGATTCGGTGGGCTCCAGCGTCAGGGGCTCGGGCACAACCCAGGGATGATGGCTGGTCCAGTATTGCACGCCGAAATCTCCGGCGCGACGGCCCAAGTCCTCGGTGTGCACCCCTGTCTCCTGGGCCAACGGCTCCCAACTGTATCGCGCCTGCTCGATGCGACGCCGGGGAGCAAAGGGGATGTCGACGCCGGGGATCGCCCGCATCTTTTCCATCAGGTAGTTGTTGTTGAGCACCGCGGTTTCCGCGGCCTGGCGCAATCCTTCTGCGCCCAGGTGCATGGCCCAGGCGTAAGAGCGGAGCACGACAGGAATGTTGCCATGAAAATTCGCCACTTTGCCGATGCTGGCGGGACGGTCGTCATCCCAATAATAGCGCTCGCCATCGCAGGCGACGAGAGGCGTGGGCAGGTAGGGAGCCAGCTCCTGGGTAGCTCCCACCG
>WGCR01000049.1 GCA_015493675.1 Anaerolineae bacterium | reverse complement strand
CTATCAGAAGGAGCGTCTGTTGAGACGTTCCTTTTTTAGGCATGGTTCATTCTCATTCAAAACGATCTTTACAATTTCTCCGTCAAACGTCATCCGTCAAACGTCAAAAAGAGCCTCTTCGCCACGCTTTGACGTTTGACGCTTTACGTTTGACGTGCTTTGCCAGACGTTGACCACATGAAATTGTAAAGCTGCAGGAAGGACGATCTGAACCATGCCCTTTTTATGCCGCCGGGAGATGGATTCGACATCTCGCTACGCCAGCGCCGCCTCGATAGCCTGATGCAGAGATCGAGCGCGGATAATCTCCATATCGGCAGGAAAAGAGTCGGTCTGGGCGTGACGCCCGGCGCTGCGAGGGATGACGGCGCGCTTGAAGCCCAACTTGCTGGCCTCGGTCAGCCTGCGTCCCAGTTGACTCACCGAGCGTAGTTCGCCGCTGAGCCCGATCTCGCCCAGCAGAGCCATATCCGCGGCCACGGGCTTGTTGCGCACGCTGGAGACAATGGCCACAGCCACCGCCAGGTCACTGCCCGGCTCGGTGATCTTGAGTCCGCCCACCACATTCACAAAAATATCCTGATCCGATAGGCGCAGCCCCACCCGTTTGGAGAGCACCGCGGTGATAAGCAGCAACCGGTTGAAGTCGACGCCGTTGGCGGTGCGCCGGGGCTGGGCGAACGCGGTGGTGGAAGCCAGGGCCTGCACTTCCACCAGCAGAGGCCGGGTGCCCTCCAACGGCACAGCGATGGCGCTGCCCGATGCGTTGGGCAGCCGTTCGGCCAAAAACATCTCGCTGGGATTGGTCACTTCCTGCAAGCCCGAAGGGCTCATTTCAAACACCCCCACCTCATTGGTGGAGCCAAAACGATTCTTGACCGAACGCAGCAGACGGTAGCTATGAAAGCGGTCGCCCTCCAGATAAAGCACGGTGTCCACCATGTGCTCCAGCACGCGCGGGCCGGCGATGTTCCCTTCCTTGGTCACATGCCCCACCAGAAACAGGGGCGTATTGCTTTCCTTGGCCATACGCAACAAATGCGAGGTGCATTCCCGCACCTGGGTGACGCTGCCGGCGCTGCTGCTGAGATCATCCAGATACACAGCCTGGATGGAATCGACGATGACCAGGCCCGGGTTCATGGCTGCAATTTGGCCCAGGATATTGTGTAAATCCACATCGGCCAGCAAAAACAGGCCGGGGTGCACCCCGCCCAGCCGCTCGGCCCGACGTTTGACCTGATACGCCGACTCTTCGCCGCTGACATACAACACGGTGCGCCCGCTCTGGGCCACGGTTGCCGCCATTTGCATCAGCAACGTGCTCTTGCCGATGCCAGGATCGCCGCTGATGAGCACGCCGCCGCCCGGCATGACGCCGCCGCCCAGCACCCGGCTCATCTCACCGATGGCCAGGGGGATGCGGGCGATGTCATCCGCGTGGATGTCGGGCAGAGGTTTGGGAACGGGACGCTCGCCCGCGGGCCGGGCCCGATGTTTTTTGCCGCTGGATTCAGCCACCTCGATGACCTCCTCCATCGTATTCCAGGCGCCGCATTTGGGGCACTTGCCCGTCCATTTAGTTTGTCGATGTCCGCACTTGGTGCAGACGTAGCTGGTTCGAGATTTTGGCATGGGGCTGTGTCGCGTGAAGGGGAAAACCAGCAGACAAGAGAAAAGTGGTTCTTTTGGATTTCAAGGGGTATTGGCTTTGCCAGACCCGCCAGATTGCGAATCCGGCTGGATGCAGAGGGCTCTCAGGACGGATTCGCAATCCGTCCGGCATCTTACCCCCTGAGATCCAAAAGAGCCAGAAAAGCAAACAAGTTAGCACGATCTTGTCTGGCAGGAAAACCCGTCCTCTTTTCCTTGTCTACTTATCTACTTTTCTACATTGACAAAAAGCCCCCACACGCGCAGGGTGCATTCGCATGGGGGCCGGGGAGACGATGAAAGCGATTATCCCAGCATGGCTTCCAGCGACGCATCCTCCGCAGCGTCGAAATCATGATGGCGCTCGACGACCTCAAATGAGAGCTCATCCTTGCCCTCTTCATGGAAGATGTGAATATGGTCGCCCGGCTGGAAACGGTCGGACAGCAGCCCTTCGCTGAGCGGATCATCCACATGCTCCTGGATAGCCCGACGCAGGGGACGGGCGCCAAACTGCGGATCGTAGCCCACTTTGGCCAAAAACACCCGGGCTGAGTCATCCATATCCAGCACGATGTCGTGTTCGGTAAGCTGACTTAGCACCCGCTCCATCTCCAGATCCACGATGGCCTTGATGCTCTCCATCTCCAGAGGATGGAAGACCATGATGCCATCCAAACGATTGATGAACTCGGGTCGGAAGGTGCGACGCAGTGCGTCCATCACTCGTTTCTTCATGTCCTCGTACGCACT
>WGCR01000048.1 GCA_015493675.1 Anaerolineae bacterium | reverse complement strand
GCCTTATACAATCTTCCATCAAAAACGCGATTTTGTCAAACGCGGGAGAGAGGAAGGGTGCGTTTCAAAATTGGGGCGGCACTGGCCAAATAGAATTGGGTGTGTCCATTTTCGGTTGAGCTGCATAGGCCGCCCGCCAGCTTGTAGGGCTCTATCGCCCGACCTCCGGGAGGTGGGTGCAAAGGCCGTGGAGAAAATTCACATTCTCGCCTGGCGAAAAGGTGGCAGGCGGCAAACAAGTTATCCCCCACCTCCCGGAGGTCTTGAAAGCGGCACTGCGTTTGCCAGCCTCGACCTTCAACTCATTTTGGACACACCCAATAGAATTCGGTTCTGGGGCGTTCCGCCGCATGTCCTCCTGCGAGGACATTTTCGGGCGCAAATTGGCCTGTCTGCGCAGACAGACAAGCGGCCGCAGGCCCCCAGCCCTGATTTCAATCGGCAGGTTCTGGCTGAAAGCGCAAATTCGCCCCAATTTTGTAACACACCCGAGAGGAAGGGTGCGTTACAAAAAGGCAAGAATGCCCGCACTCAAGACGCGTTGTAGATTCGGTTTCAGTCGGTTCCAGCCAGCAGCACCACCGCCCGGATGACGCCATCCTCATAGCCCGCCACCATCTCGAAGGCCCGGGGGATATCATCCAGGGTAAAGAAGTGGGTGGCGATGGCTTTGAGATCCACCATGCCGCGCTGCACGAGACGGATGCCGCGAGGATAGACGAATTTCATGCGTCGCACCATCTTGATGGTCGTTCCCTTGCGCCGGGTCGAAGAGGCGATCAGCGTCAATTTGTCCTCGCCGCTGGGGATGCCGCACAGCACCAGGGTTCCGCCCGGGCGCAGCATGTCAACGCCGTTTTGCGGAGTGTCCGCAGCGCCAGCGGCCTCGAAGGCGATATCCACGCCCCGGCCATTGGTGGCTTCCTGCACCGCAGTCACCACATCCTCGCTCGATGGATCAAAAACTGCGTCAGCGATGTAATTCAGCGCGAAGGCCCGGCGTTCGGGGATGGGCTCCGTCATCAGAATCTGGCCCGCACCCGCGGCCCGGGCCACTGCTGCAATGAGCAGGCCAATGGGCCCCGCGCCCAACACCACGATGCTCTGGGCCACGCGTAAGTGCGAGAGATCCACCGTGTGAATGGCGACGCCCAGAGGCTCCAGCAGTGCGCCCTCCACCGCAGAAAAGCCCTCGGGCAGGGGAACGCAGTTGTCAGCAGGCATCACCGCATAGTCGGAGAACACGCCATCGATGGGAGGCGTGCCGCAGAAACGCACGTTGGGGCACAAATTGGGATGCCCGGTCAGACACATCTCGCAATGTCCGCAGGGGATGGCAGGCTCGATGGCCACCAATTGCCCGATCTCCAGGCCTTTCACACCCGCGCCCAGCGCAGCGACGTAAGCCGAGGGCTCGTGCCCCATGGTGATGGGGGCAGCAATCACGGCATCGCCGATGCCGCCATCCAGATAATAATGCATATCGGAGCCACACACGCCCACCGCGGCCATCTTCAGCAACACCTCGCCCGGTCCAGGCTCGGGCCGGGGAACTTCATCGATATGAATATCGCGAACCCCGTGAAGACGGGCCGCTTTCATCGTTTTGGGAATCGTCATGAGTGCTCCAGGGTAACTATACACCTACCCTTTCATAGCGAGGCAAAAACCACAAAGACACGAAGGCACAAAGACACGAAGGGAAAAATAGAAGGTTTTCTTCGTGTCTTCTTAAACCTTCGAGCCTTCGTGGCAAAGCGTTGTGTGGGATACCTGTATAGTTACGCTCCAGGATAACAAAAATGGCAGGCCTGGCGACTACGCCAGCGCCAAAATCAGATAGGGTTCTTCCAGATAACGTTTGATCTCCCGCTCGAAGCGGGCCGCGGGTGCGCCATCCACCAGACGATGGTCGAAGACCAGGCTCAAGGTCATCATCTCCCGCACCACGATCTCGCCATCTTTGACCACCGGCTTGGAGGCGATGCGCCCGACGCCCAGGATCGCGGCCTCGGGCATGTTGATGACCGGGGTGAACGCGTCCACATCGAACGCGCCGAGGCTGGTGATGGTGAAGGTGCCGCCGGTGAGATGGTCGGGGGAGATGCGGCCGGAGCGGGCCTGTTTGACCAGCTCGCGGAACTCGGCGCCGAATTCCCGCAGGCTCTTCTTGTCTGCATCCTTGATGTTGGGCACCACCAGGCCGCGGTCGGTGTCCACGGCCATGCCCAGATTCACATGGGCCATGGTTTCGATGGCGTCCGGAGTGAGTCGGGCGTTCATAAAGGGATATTGGCGCAGCAGGCGGGCGACGATGAAGCTCAGCAGGTCGTTGTAGCCGGGCGCGAAGCCCCATTCCTCGGCCACCTGGGCCTTGAGCCGCTGCCGCATGGCCACGAATTCGGTCACGTCCGCCTCCATCACCAGGGTGACTCGGGCCGTGGTGTGCACGCTCTCGCCCATGCGCTGGGCGATGATCTTGCGAATGCCGGTCAGCGGCTTGCGCTCCAGCACGTCGCCCGCGGGCAGGGGCGCGGGCGCATCATGCGCGGGCTCGGGCGCGCGGGCCGCGATGGCCGCCTCCACATCCTTCCTGGTGATGCGTCCGCCAATGCCCGTGCCGTTCAGACTCGCCACATCCAGGCCCGCGTCCTCGGCCATCTTGCGGGCCACGGGCGTGATGGCCGGGCGCTGTTCGAGATACGCCAGCACATCCCGCTCGATGATGCGCCCGTCCGGGCCGGTGGGCGTCACCTGGGTCAGATCCACGCCCTTCTTCCCGGCCAGTTGCCGGGCCCGGGGCGAGACGGCCAGGCGTCCATCCGCCGATTCGGTGGCTGCGACGGGCGCGGCCGATTCCTCGCGGGGGAAGACGTCATCTTTCTCGCCGATGACCGCGACCACGGTGAACACGGGCACGACATCGCCCGTGTCGAAGGGGCCGAAATGAATGTGGCCGTCCGCGGTGGCTTCCACGGCAAAGGTGGATTTATCGGTCTCGATCTCCAGGACTTCCTGGCCTTTCGTGACCTGAGCGCCGTCTTCCACCAGCCATTCGATGATGGTGACGTCTTCGACGGTGTTTCCGAGCTTGGGGATGAGCAGGGGTTCGGACATAGTAGCCTCAGTGTTCAGTGAGCAGTAATCAGTGAGCAGTAATCAGTAATCAGTGTTCAGTGAGCAGTGTTGGCTTTCCTGAAAAACCACTGGCCCCATAGACGATAAGGATGTAAAGGCGGGATTTCGAGCCATTTTTCTTGGCGAAACCAATCTTTTTCCTTTGCGTCTTTGCGACTTCGCGTGAGACAAAACTTTTTCAGTAGAGCCAGTGTTCAGTAGGCAGTGTTGGGTGATTCTGCTAGTGTTGGGGATTGGTAAGGATGATCTTCACGCCCTGGTCGCGCACCTGTTGCACCTGGTCGGCGGGGGCGTCGTGATCGGTGATGACGAGATGGATGTCTTCGATGGAAGCGAAGGTGGCCAGGCCCACTCGACCCCATTTGCTGGCGTCGATGATGGCGATGACCTGGCGGCAGCGGGCGATCAGCGCTCGCTTGACCGCGGCCACATCGGGGCTGATATCGGTCAGGCCCTCGGGGTTGGCCAGCCCGTGAGCGCCGAAAAAGCATTTCTGGATGTTGAACTTGTCGAAATAAGCGAGGCCGTCCGGGTCGATGAGGGACGCGGTTTCTTTTTGCAGGATGCCTCCGGCCAGCACCACGGTGACGCCCGGCGCATCCGTCAACTCCTGGGCCACGGCCAGCCCGCTTGTGAGCACGGTGATGAAACGACGGTCTTTGAGATGCCGGGCGATGGCCAGCGCGGTGCTGCTGGCGTCGAGATAGATGGCGTCGCCCTCCTCTATCAGATCTGCCGCAGCCGCGCCAATGACGCTTTTTTCCTGAGGATGTTGACGCTGGCGGCTTTCCAGCTTTAGATCATCCTCTGTGGGGCCCGAGGCCGCGGGCACCGCGCCGCCGTGGGTGCGGATAAGCCTGCCTTCCCGGGCCAGGGCCTGCAGGTCCCCCCGCACCGTCACTTCCGAGACCCCAAACTGCTTGCTCAGGTCGGCGACCATGACGCGACCATGCTCCCTCAACAGTTGGAGGATGCGCTGGCGGCGTTCTTCCGGGTACATTGATAGATGGCTCATGGCGTCTGGGTGTGATTGGAGAATGTTTTTTTGATCTCTTCCGTATCATAGCACAACGGGCCGCAAGCGTCAAATCTCATCTTTTGAGTTGTTGACATTGCTTTCGTTTCGTTGTATAATGAAATCTAACGAAAGGCGTTTGCCTCACGCGCCTCGCATCAGGAGAATTGTCACAATGACCAAAGCCATCTTCATCGATCCCGCCGAAGCTCGCAAGCCGGGCGTCATCACTGCTCCCGATATTCCCGTCAACGCCTACAAATCCGACCCCAAGGCCGAGGAGGCCCGGTTTGGCCGCGAAGGGCTGGTGAAAATCTATCGGGATATGGCCGCGATTCGCGAATTCGAGCTGATGCTGGACAGCATCAAGAAGACGGGCGAGTACGAGGGCATCCTGTACACGCATCGCGGCCCCGCGCATCTCTCCATCGGGCAAGAGGCTTCGTCGGTGGGGCAGGCTTACTTCCTCACCCCCGACGACTACATCTTCGGCTCCCACCGCAGCCATGGCGAAATCCTGGCCAAGAGTCTGTCCGCCATCTCCCAGCTCGATGACGATGAGCTGATGGCCATCATGGAGACGTATCTGGATGGCGCGCCCCTGCGGGTGGTGGAAAAACGCCTCGGCGATGGGGGTGTGAAAGGACTGGCTATCAATTATGTGCTTTATGGCACGCTGGCCGAGATTTTCGGCCGCGAAGCGGGCTTCAACAAAGGCATGGGCGGCTCCATGCACGCGTTCTTCCCGCCCTTCGGCGTGATGCCCAACAACGCCATCGTGGGCGGCTCGGCCGACATCGCCACGGGCGCGGCCCTGTTCAAGCGCATCCGCCGCAAGCCGGGCATCGTCATCGCCAACATCGGCGACGCGTCTATGGGCTGCGGCCCGGTGTGGGAGGCGATGATGATCGCGGCTATGGACCAGTATCGCACCCTGTGGCCTGAGAAGATTGGCGGCGCGCCCCCTATGCTGTTCAACTTCATGGACAATTTCTATGGCATGGGCGGCCAGCCCCAGGGTGAGACCATGGGCTTTGGCAAGTTGGCCCGGGTGGCCATGGGCGTCAACCCCGAAGCCATGCACGCGGAGCGCATCGACGGCTACAACCCCCTGGCCGTGGCCGACGCTATCCTGCGCAAGAAGGAGCTTTTGCTGGCGGGCCAGGGCCCCGTGCTGCTGGACACCGTCACCTATCGCTTTTCCGGGCACTCCCCATCGGATGCGATGGCCTATCGCACCAAAGAGGAGCTGGAGGCCTGGAAGGAGCAGGATTCCCTAGTGGCCTACGCCCGTTATCTGCAGGAAAACGGCTTCGCCGCCGAAAGCGAGCTGGAAGCCATCCACGCGGAGATGAAGGAGCGCATCCTCAAGACCTTCAAGGCCGCCATCGACCTGGACATTTCGCCCCGATTGGATTTGAGCGGGCCGGCGCTGGAGGAGATGATGTTCTCCAACGAGAAGGTGGATGCGCTGGAAGAGGGTGAGCCTGAAGTGCTGCTGCCTTTGGAGAAAACCCGCTTCCGCATGACCTCCAAAAAGGCCCGCTTTGGCCTGGACGAAAAGGGCAACAAGCTTTCCAACATGAAGGCGGTCACCTACGCCGAGGCCCTGTTCGAGGCCATGCTCTACCGCTTCTACCATGACCCGACCATGGTGGCCTGGGGCGAGGAAAATCGCGATTGGGGCGGCGCGTTCGGCGTCTATCGCGGCCTCACCGAGGCTTTGCCCTACCATCGTCTGTTCAACACCTCGATTTCCGAGGGCGCGATCGTGGGGTCGGCCGTGGGCTACGCGCTTTCGGGCGGCCGCGTCGTGGCCGAGCTCATGTACACCGATTTCATGGGCCGGGCGGGGGATGAAATTTTCAATCAGATGGCCAAGTGGCAGGCCATGTCGGCCGGAATTTTGAAGATGCCCCTGGTGCTGCGGGTGTCGGTGGGCTCCAAGTACGGCGCGCAGCATTCGCAGGACTGGAGCGCGATGGTGGCCCATATCCCGGGCCTCAAGGTGATGTTCCCGGCCACGCCCTACGACGCCAAGGGCATGTTGAATCTGGCCCTGCATGGCACGGACCCGGTCATCTTCTTCGAAAGCCAGCGGCTTTATCCCGAGCCCGAGGTGCTGGTCGAGGGCGGCGTGCCTGTGGATTACTACGAAATCCCCGAGGGCGAGCCCATCGTGCGCCGTGCGGGCCGCGATGTCACCATCATCACCCTGGGCGCGACCCTCTACCGGGCCCTGGACGCGGCCAAAGAGCTGGAGGAGCAATATGGCGTTTCGGCCGAGGTCATCGACCTGCGCTTCATCAACCCCCTGAACTACGAGCCCCTGGTGGCTTCAGTGAGGAAGACGGGCAAGGTGGTGCTGGCGTCGGACGCGGTGGAGCGCGGCTCCTTCATGCACACCGTGGCCTCCAATCTGGGCCAGCTCGCCTTCGATTATCTCGATGGCCCGCCCGTGGTCGTGGGCTCCCGCAACTGGATCACCCCGCCCGCAGAGCTGGAAGAGCACTTCTTCCCGCAGAAGGAATGGATCATCGACGCCCTGCACGAGCGCATCCTGCCTCTGCCGGGGCACGTTCCCACCACCCGACAGGCCACGTCGGAGATCATCCGCCGCAACCGGTTGGGCGTTTAGAAATAGAATCAAGAAAGAGAAATCCCGCAACTGCAAAGGTCGTTTTCGCTTGAATGAACCTGACAGGTTCTTTTGGCGTAACTATACAGGCTGGTTGACTGACAAATCTCGCTGCGACGCCTCATTCGCCGAATGAATTCGGTTCCACGAGCGTTCCGCCGCCCGTCCCCCTGCGGGGACGGTGTTTTCCTCGTCAAAACGAGACCCGCAAACGTCGGCGAAGGCCGACGAGCGGCCAAAGGCCCCTGGCCCTGATTTTTATCGGTGGGTTT
>WGCR01000047.1 GCA_015493675.1 Anaerolineae bacterium | reverse complement strand
ACGCCTCGGCTGTGGATTTGAGTCAGGCGATGGTGGACCTGTTCGACGCACATCATCAGGCCATCTTTGGCTATCTTTATCGCATGGCGGGGCGTGATCGCGAACTGGCGGAGGAGCTCACGCAAGAGACCTTTCTCAAGGCATTTCAGGCTCGGGACCAACTCCCCCGTATCGTCAACCACCGGGCCTGGCTCTATCGCATCGCCACCAACCTCGCCCTCAACGCCCGCAAGCGGCGCAGTCGCTTCCGCTGGCTGCCCTGGTCCCGGGCGCCGGAGGCGCTGACGTCCATTGACGCCTTGCAGGGGGCGGAAATCCGTTTGGACCTGGAACGGGCTCTGGATCGGCTGCCGCCCTCGCTGCGGGCGCCTTTGCTGCTCAGCGCTGTGCAGGGTTTGAGCGCCCGCGAGATCGCTCAGGCCCTGGAAATCTCGGAAGGCGCTGTGCGCACCCGACTCTACCGGGCCCGAGAACAGCTTCGGGCCATTTTTTAGTGTCTTATCAATGAAGTCTTTGCAAACTGTACAAAAAATATCTCACGCAAAGGCGCAGAGTCGCAAAGGAAAAAAGAGGCAAAGAAAAACTTAGCGTCCTGGCGGCTTTGCGTGAGATCGGCTTTTTTGGTTCCGGCTTGTCCAGGTTAGGAGGACGTGTAATCATGTTCACCCATCGACGAATGCAACGCGCTTTGGCGTTTTATCGACATCTTGCCCCGGATGAACGGGCGGCAGTGGACGCGCACGTGCAGGGTTGTCAGGACTGCGCCCGGCGTCTGCGGGCTTATCGGGCCATGGACGAGGCCTTGGCCGCTCTGCCCACGCCCGGGGCGCCCCCCGCTTTGCGCCCGCGGTTTCTCAAGCAAATACAGGCGCAGAGGGACGCAGAACGCGTGAACTCAGCTCAATCACTATCCCTGTCTCGCGGTCTGGTTCTGGCCGGGTTGGCTGTGGCGCTGCTTCTGTTTTGGGGGGCGCTACGCTGGATGCACCTCGACATGACTCCCGGCCCGGGCGTGACTATCTCCTCCCCTCAACCTCGTCCTCTGCTCCCCGCGCCCGCATCGGGCCTTACACCGGTTACAAACGCCATCCTGCAGGAAGTCCCTTTCCGGTTCGACATGGCCTCATGCCATTTCCCTTCCCAGGCCTGGCGAAGGGACAACGTTCTTCAACTCCAGGTGAATCAGGTGTGGCTTTCGGTGCAAGATTGGGATGCGCATCAAAGTTGGCGCATCGAGGGAACGTACCATGTCGCGGCTGGCAATTTTCGTCTCTCAGTCTTACCTGATTTTCCTTCCCATAGTTATTTTTCCATTTCTGGGCGCAACGATTCCCTTTTGCGAGAAGGCGATGGCGACTTTGTGTTGGCGGGGCATGTCAGTCAGGGCAAAGCCGCTCTGCCTGCCTCTATCACATTGCTGATTTTTGATCGAGAAGACAACACCCGGATGGAGGCGGCCTCCTGCCCTATCCACCTGAAATTGCCCAATGCACCTGCTTCCACCCCAGGAGCAGATACTATGGTCTTTCGGCAATGGACGAGCGACGACAGTGAGCGTGAACGCGCTCGGGCGTTGCACTACGCGCCCGCGGTGACCGAGTGGATCGCCCGGCGCACCTGGTTCACTTTGCCCGCATCCGTCCCCTGGGACTTCCATCATCCCCTGCTTGACGGCGTGGGCTCCCCCAGCATGGGGCAAGCCCAGTTCTCGTATCTCACGCCCCGTTCCGCAGAACAGCATTTGCGGCTGTATTGGCGGCGGAGTGCGCCCGAGGGATGGGGGCAAACCACCGATTTCCCTCAGGATTTCGTGCGGCCCCTCATCGATTTTACCCTTCCCGTCACCGAACGGATGATGCCCACCAGCTCCCTGGGGAGCTATGAGTGGGAGGGCGAACGTGAAATCGACGGGCAGCGCGGCAAACTGTGGCGACGCAAGCTGCGCGGGCGTTCCGATGAGTATTGGTTGCTGTGGCGCGATGCCGGCGCGGAACTCACCTATGTTCTAATCATCGACGCCCGCGACGACGATGTGCTCACGGCTATGCTCCAAGGTTTCCACGCCGAGAATCCAGCTCATGTTTCTGCTGTGCAACGGGATGTGATGTCCTGGGGCGCTGCTTCCTCCACCTGGATTCCACCCTGGCTCACCCAGGACATGAAAGACCTCGCCTTCGACTTCGATCCGGGCCAATGCCGCAACCCAAACGCCGCCGCAGCCCCGCCCATCGAGCTAACCCTCACCCGGCTGGCTGTGAATAACGCCGAGGATGGCGTGCTGCGTTGGGTATTGGCAGGGGAGTACGAA
>WGCR01000046.1 GCA_015493675.1 Anaerolineae bacterium | reverse complement strand
GGGTGATCCAGTCGTAACGGGTGATGTCGTCCAGGGACTGGGTTTCGGGATCGGGCCACCACATGCCCAGGCGGGGAAAGGCCATGGTGAAAGGCTGGCCGGGCGTGATGCCGTCGAGCGCGACGGGGCGTTGGGGTGCGGGCGGGCCTGCGACCGCTGGGGGTGTCGCCAGTTGCGACAAGGCCATGAGCATGAAGGTGAAAAGGGTGAAGGCGATGAGCGAACGCAAGATTTTTTGGCGCATGAAATTTTCCTGGTAGTGATGTGGTTAGCGTCGTTTGAGGAGGAAGATGAGAGCTGCGATAGAGCCCGCCGCGATCATCGCCGAAAACCAGAGGTTCCTGGTATTCCGGCCTGGGGAGGCTGGCGGCGTTGGTGTTGGTGGGGGCGTAGCCGTAGCCGTGGCTGTGGGAACGGGCGTCTTCGTGGCGGTTGCCGTGGGCGTGGCTGTGGAAGATAGCGTTGGCGTTTTGGCTGCTGCGATGGGCGGGCCCAGCAGTCGTTGGTCGGGCGTGGGCGTAGCCGTTGGTTCGGGTAGCAGGGGCGTTAGCCGCTCCCACAACAGGTCGATGGCGGGATTGCCGGGAAAGCGGCGGGCAAAGTCCTCGATGAGTCCGGCCATTTTTCTGCCCGTTACATCGTTTTGCTTGCGATCCCACGAAAGCTCGTTGGCCATGCGGAAGGCGATGTAACGAGCCTGGATGTTGGGATCATTCGGGGCCAGGGCAGCCGCTTTGTCATAGGCAGTTATCGCTTCCCGGGCTGAAAGCAGCGTGGGATCGTTTCGCTTGCTACGTTTCTTCTCACCTTCCAGGCCGTAATAGCCCCCTCTGGGGTCGAGAGCGGCTCTCCACGCAGCGATGGCCCGCCTCTCCCAGGCGTGGGCGTCCTGTGGATGGGCGTCGGTCTGGGCGCGGGCGTCAAGAAGTTCCTGCCAAAGGATAGGATTTTGCACGCCGATTTGCCAGTCGCTTCCTTCATTTGGCTCCCAATTTTGCCAATGCCAGCGGATTTCCTTCCCCGCGATCTGGTAATTCTCGGCAGTGGGCAGGAAAGCATTCTGCGAGGTGATGTCGAAAGGATAGCGGAAGATGAGTTCCGCATCTCCGATAGGCCCCTTCCAGCCCGCTCCAGTCTCGAAGATGTAAGCGAACCATTGCCAGAGCGTGTCACCCGCTGGCGCGAAGGTGTAGGTTATATCCACGAGGACATCCTGGCCCGGCGGAAAGGTCACCGGGAATGTTGCCCAGGGGATGGGGGTATCCGGGCTGACGTCGTTGGGCGTTTCGATGCGCTGCGTGGGAACTTCCGCACCATCGACTCGTACATGGATATTCTGGATTTCTGGCATCCATGGCGAGCTGAAACTGGCCCTGAGGGGAAAGCGGGCGTTCATCGTCTCGGTGCTGTCGCCCAGGTTGCGCATCTGGAAGTGCGCCTTGACAGTGGCGTAGTCGAAGTCATCGGCCCGACAGTTGGTGAGGTTGGATTCGGGATGGTGACATTCCTCTTGAACCTGAAGCATTGACCAGAAAAAATCGAGATTGGGAGGCGGCCCGAAGTCGACTTGGGGCGGATGGTCGCGCATGTGCACTTCGATGACAACCTGCTCCGAGACCATCTGCACCTGCGTGATCTCTTCGCCGGGAGCGATATTGCTACCCGGGCCGGGCATAGGCGGAGCCATATCCGCCCACACAGTTGCGAGTCCCCACGCCAGCAGCAATGCGCCCAGCGTGGCCATGAATATCATCCATCTGGTTGTCTTCACTTGCATCATCTCATGCCTCCTGTTCAAGAGACGTTGTTGGAAATAAGAAAGTTGTTGTTCACGTCTGACATCATGATGCTGACAACGCTCAATGATTAATGAACAATGATCAAAGGCTAAATCAACGTGGTTTTCACTTTAATCATCACTCATTAATCATTGATCCTGGCATGATTGGGCGAAAGGTTGATAGCTCGCCTCGCCGCAGGTTATTTCCGATAACGTCTAATCTCCCGGCGTCAGCGTGAAATCAAATTCGCCCGTGTGATTGGAAACCTCAGAAAGCATCTCCTTCTGCCCGTCCAACACCACCGAGCGCACGTAGTAGAAATAATTGGTCGCGGGGTCGCCAATGTGACTGGCGTCTGTCCAGGTGACGGTGCTGCCGAAGGGCCCGTTGACCGTATCGGCCAGGGTGGCGTTTTCGCCCAGGTAGGGCGTCGTGTCGCGATAGACGTAGTATTTGACCACATCGATGGCTTTGCCATTGCTGTCCTGAGTCACGTTCTGCCAGGAAAGCTGGACATCATCGCCGCCAGCGATGCTGATGCTGTCGGAAGGGGCGAAATTTCCCAGGCATTTGTCGATCTGGTAGCTGTCGATGACGTTGCCGTTGTCGTCGATGGCCTGGATGTTCATCTGGCAATCATTGACCGAAAGCAGCATGAAATGGTGGGATTTGCTGTATTTGGCCGTGAACCAGGCGTTGGGATCATTCTGGCTATAAAGCGGGGCGCCGGCGCCGCCGGTGACGAAATACACTACGCCGCCATCGTCGATGGTGGTGCAGGCATCGTTTTTGATGGGGCAGGTGCGCTCGTAGTCGTGGTCGTGTCCGTTGAGCACCACGTCCACGCCGTATTGTTCGAACAGGGGGACAAGCTGGTCCTGCACGTCCGTATTGCTGCCGTGAGGCCCGGAACTGTAGGGTGGGCGGTGGAACGCGACCACGATCCATCTCCGGTCGGTGTTTTGCAGATCATTTTCCAGCCAGTTGTATTGGGCGCTGCCGGCGTTGTAGTTCTGTTCGGTGTTCAGGGAGATGACATGGACATTGCCCCAATCGAAGGCGTAGTAGCGCTCTTCATCGCCCGAAGGCGCGTTCTCGGGCAGGTGGTAGACGTCAGTGTAGGCGTGATAGCCGCAGGCGCTGCTGCCACTGCCCAGTTCGTGGTTGCCGATGGCGGGATAAAAGGGCGTTTGCTTGACGCTGTCCTCGTACACGTCGAAGTAAGCCCGCAGATACTGATTCCAGCCGCTGTCACTGCCCGAACAGACGCCGCCGCCGTACACGATGTCGCCCGAATGCACGGCGAAATCGAAGTCATGCTGCGTCATCTGATAGGCCACGTCCCAGGCGGCCTGGTTGGGATTGGAGGAGGTTGAATTTGGGCGTCCGTCGCCCAGGGCCGCGAAGGTGACCTGGGTGGCGGTGTCGGGCGGCGCGGTGGTGAAGGTGACATCGGGCCAGGGGGTGAGATCGACGCCGCCGGTGTAGACGCGATAGTGATAGGTGGTGTCGGGCGTCAGGCCCGTGATGGTGGCTGAATGCCAGGTTTTGCCGTCGCTGGAGAATGTCGTTGCCGCGACGGTCTGGGAATAGCTGGTGTCGGTGCTGTATCGCACCTCGCTGGCCCCGGACGTGTCGGTGGCCCAGGCGACCACCACGGATGTGGGCGTGGTTTCGCCGATGTAAGGCGAGGCGACCAGCCCGGTGGGGGCGAGTGCTGCGTCCGGGGCGCTTCCGTTTTGGGCGATCGCGTGTCTTGTGACAATCAGGACGCCCGTCAGCAGCGCCAGCAGAAGGATGATGACGGTCAGGAGCAGGGATTTGTAGATGGTTTTTGGCATGGAAGGTTCCTTTGCAACGTCAGTTCGCCCCTGGAACCAGGGCGAAGTCGAATTCTCCCACGCGCTGGGAGGTGATGATGGCGTCGTTGTCTTCGCCCTGCACCAGGTAGAAGTGATTCGCTTTCGCGTCGCCCAGCGCGTCGGGGTCGCTCCAGCGCCAAGGCGGGGCGGTTAGCGCCTCGTCAGTGGGATCATTGCTCGCTGGGCAAGAAAATGTCTCACGCAAAGTCGCAAAGCCGCAAAGGGAGAAAGAGGCAAAGAAAAACTTAGCGCCTTGGCGACTTTGCGTGAGATCAGCTTTTTGATTCCGGCTGTGCCGGGTTAGAGTGCTCTGGGGAGCGCCGTCGGGCTCGAAATAGGGCGAGGCGTCCCGGTAGATGTGAAACGCCTGCCAGGGCTGGTCGATGCGCCAGGAGATGGTGAGATCGCGGGCGGTGCGGGTGGCGATGAAGATGATGGGGAAGTAGAGCTGGTCGGGGTTGTATTCGTCCGCGCCCACGTCGGCGGCGGAGCCGATGGGGCGGGCCTCTCCGTCGTAGTCATCAGCCACGTCCGCGGGCGCGGTCACCTGATCGATGGCCGCAGTGGCCCCGGCGCTGAGATGCAGATCACCGCCCGCGCCATCCACGAACGTGCTCAGGGGTTGGTTTTGCAGATTGCCGGAGAGGGTGGCCGAGCCGCCTCGATCCATGAGGTTGTGGGTGACAAGATTGTTGATGATGTCCACGTCGGTGTTGTCGAAGCGCCATTCGATGGAGGAAAAGGGCGCTTGCGTGGAGGCGACAGTGTTGTGCAAGGCCCGAGCGCCGCACGCGTTCCACAGGCCAATGCCCGAATCGAAGCCGTATTCCGAGGCGAAGAGCGCGCTTTCGTTGGCGAAGATGACGTTGTTGCGGATGACGCCGTCGTAGTGATCCACATAGCCGCTGGCTCCCGGGCAGGGATTGTCGTCGTAGGTGCGGCCGGGGCCGCTGGTGCTGAGTCCAAAGCCGACGCCGCGGGCGTTGTTGCGCAGCAGATTGCGCTGCACCAGGGTGTCGCGGCCTCCTCGCCAGAAATGCACGCCATGCTCCGACAGCCCGCTGTTGCACCAGAAACCCTCGATGACATTGTCGCGGATGACCCAGCCCCGGGCCTGATGCGCGTCGATGCCGCCGGTGTAGCAGTTGTCGCGAATGTGCGGGCGTCCGGCGTCGGTGAGCTCGATGTGCGAGCAGGCGATGACGCCGTCATCGGGGAAATAGAGCGCGTTTTCGCCCGTGTAGGGGTTGATCTTGATGGCCTGTTGGCCCGGATCGATGATGTGCACGTTGTAGATCAGCGTGCCGGTGGCGTCGCCGCTCTCGGTGGACATGATGTGGATGGGGTGATCATACGCTTCGCGTAGCGTCAGGTCGGCGATGGTCACGCCCGAGGCGACGATCTGGAAGATCTCGGTGGTGATGTAGTTGCCATCCAGCACCACCGCTTCCCGGTGGCCGCTGGCCGAGCGCACGGTGACGTCGGGTGCAGCGATGCGCAGATAGACGCCGTCCAGG
>WGCR01000045.1 GCA_015493675.1 Anaerolineae bacterium | reverse complement strand
TTTATAGCGGTTCACTTGGCCCACGGCCCATTGCAGCAGGTTTTCCACCTGGTTGCCCGGTGCATAGGCTACCGGGTTTTCGAAGATAGGAATGACGATGCCATCGCTGGCGGCTCCGAGGGCGGTCCAATCGTAGCCAAAGGTCTCCCAACTGTCATCCGAAAGCTGCATGGGCTGATCGACAAAGATAATGAGTTCTTTTCCGTCGGCGTGTAGACGTGTCGCCAGTTTGTTGACGAACGCTGAGAAATCGGAGCGCAGGGGCGGGTCGGCGCCGCGATAATCCAGGGCCACGCCGTCATAATTTTTGCTGGCCGCCAGCTCCGAAAGGGTGTTGATCTGCACTTCCTGCAAGCCTTGGTCGATGATCAGGTTCGCCAGCAGGTCGGTGCGAGGCGTTTCGCCACTGCGGTAGTTGCGCACTACCATATAGGCTTTGCCATTGATGGCGTCGGCTGAGATCAGGTTTTCGGCGCCGTCGACGCTGCCATCGCCGCGCAGAGTGAGGGCGGCGGGGAAAACAGCGGTGGTGGCGGTTTCAGCTTCGGGGGGCAATTCTTTGCCCGGAGGCAGAAGGGCTCCCACGGTGGGGAGCTTGGGCGCGGTCTGGAAAACGGCGAAGTCGTTGGGCACAAAGTTAACGTCGCTTTCGATGGCCTCTTCTTCTGTGATGAGTCTGTGCGGCATCCATTCCCAGGATTCACCGTTCCAGTTATAAACATCCAGCGTTTCATAAGGAAGGGAGTCATTGGGAATAGGAATGGTGGCGACGGTGTGGGTGGGAATTGCGCCGCGCACGCTGAGCTGATAAATGGGGCTGCGGGGGCGCAATTCTGCCGGCAATTGCTCCAGAGCCTGGCGCAGATCATCGGAGACATCGCCGCGCTCGAATGCCTCGCGCGGCGTGCTTTTCAGTTTGGCGTGGGTTTTACCGTTGAGACCGTCAGCAGGGAAGATGACCTGGGTTCCGTCGGGATCGGTGACCATCCCCGAATCGGGGGTAATGGCTTCATAGCCGATGGTCTGCACCCTGCCCAGCAAGTCCACGGGCGGCAGGAACAGGATCATCAGGATCAGAAGGGGGATGATCACAAAGTTGAATATCCTGCCGGTGTTTGGACTTTCCAGGATGCGTCCGATGCTGTTGAGAAAGGACGAACTATTTTGCATAGGACTGTTTCTATCTCCTTGAGACAAATGCACCCGTCTCCGGCGCGTGGCGGGCAAGCGCGCCCGGCAACAGGGAGGCGGGTGAAATGTGAGTGCTATCTTGTTCTACAAAGTGTAAAACGGAGGCTGTTAGGGAATGGTTCCACATCATAAGATCATTGCTCTCTCCCATAGCGAGTGCAGGGAGGAGTCAAATCGCGATTTTAGCACAGCCTTCCCCTGTAGACAAACTGAAAAGTCTTCCCGACGCCCCATCCCTCGCTCAGTATTTTTTGACAATCGGCCCGTAAGCAGCGGGGGAGCGGGCCATGATGAATTGGCGGGTTTCCCGCACATGACGCACGGCGCTGGTGTCGATGCGGGCGAAGGCGTAGCCGGTGGTCACGCCTTCCCCTTCCTCCACATCGATGCGGGCCAGCAGGGCGCCGTCCGGGGCAAAGATGGCGCTGTCGCCGAGAAAAGAGCGGCTGGGCTCCTCGCCCGCGCGGTTGGCCGCCAGCAGATAGACGCCGTTCTCAGCCGCCCGGGCCAGGGTGAAGGCCTCCCACTCCGCCCGATACTGCGCCTCGTAGGCCGCGGGCAGGCAGATGATCTCCGCGCCCAGCAGGGTCAGCGCCCGCGCCGCCTCCGGAAAGGCGACATCGGAGCCAAGCATCACGCCCAGCACGCCCAGACCGGTGTCGAACACCGAAAATCGGTAGCCGGGTCGAAAGCTGAGCTTTTCCTCGCCCAACAGATGCACCTTGCGATATTCGCCGATGAGATCGCCGTCAGGCCCGATGACGACGGCCGCATTGTAGAGGGTGGTCTCGATTTTGGTCTTGGTGGGCATGCCAAAAACGATATGCACATTGAAATCCGCGGCCTTGCGGGCCAGAATGTTGAATTGATGTCCGCCCGGCAGCCGCTCCGCCATATAATTGAAGGCCATGCCGTTTTCCACGCCCGTCGTAGCCAGTTCGGGAAAAACAATGATGTCGGGATGCTGCTCGCGACATATCTGCTCGGTCATGGCTGCCATCTGAGAGAGATTGGCGGCGATATCTCCCAACACGGGATTGGTTTGGGCGACGGCGACGATGAATTCGGGCATGAGAAAACTCCGGCAGGCAACGTGTACTGTGTGAAGATGAAAACGGGCGTTTGGAATATATGTTCGTAATTGTAGCAGCGCCCGATTCGTTTGTCAAATTTTTGGTGCCGGGCGGCGGCGAACCTGGAACGGGTGGCAAGATGCCCGGACAGTTTCGAAAAAAAAGAGACGCCAGGCATTTGCCCGCGTCTCTTGGTATGTGGCGATGGTCGCGCGTCAGCGACGAAGCTGCTTGAGGCGAGCCTTCTTGCCCACGCGATTCCGCAGGAAATACAGCTTGGCTCGACGCACCTTGCTGTGCCGGAGAATCTCAATTTTCTTTACGCGGGGAGCATTGACGCGAAAGATGCGCTCGACGCCGACCCCGTGAGCCCCGATTTTACGAACGGTGATCGCCTTGGCCGGGCCTGCGCCTTTGATGGCGATAACCGTGCCCTGATACACCTGGACGCGCTCGTTTTTGCCTTCCACAATCAGATTATGGACTTTGACGATATCGCCCACGCTGATCTCGGGGACGTCTTCTTTCAAATACTCGTTCTCTAACGATTTCAGTAAATAGGACATGACTTTTTCCTCGTCTGAACTTTGATGCTGGGTTTGGAGCGGACGGGCGTTGATAAGACAACCGCCCCGTCATCCTGAACGATAAGTGCTCATTAGACAAAATGAAAGCGCCATAAGGCGCCGGATCAGCTTATCTTGAGCAGTTGACTATTTTAGCATGAAAGGTCATGACGGGCAAATTGTCGAAATGGAAAATCGGAGTGTCTGTTCACCTTTTTGACAGCCTGTGCTATTCGTGCGGAACATTTCCGGGCAGGAGTGCGTTGTTTTCGACAGGTCAGGCTTTTTCCTATCACCATGAATTTGTTATAATCGCTTTCTGTCGGCTGCCTGTTTTTGATTCACGAAGTGCGTCTCGCCGTTTATTTGCACCGACGCCCGTCGTATCGCGCCGACGCCAGACTCCATGTGAGGTTTAACACGCTTATGCAAACAAGAAAAGTGATTCTATCCCTGACGTTCATTCTAATGCTGGCTATGGTTGTGGCGGGATGTGGCGCCAAGGACGCGCCTGCTCCCACGCCTACGCGCACGCCCAACCCCACATTCACCTCCACGCCCGAGGGCCAGGTGGTCAATGCGCCGCTCTTCGAGCAGGATGTGAATGCCACCGCCACCGGCGAGTCCGTGGCAGTATTGCCTACCGATACGCCCACGCCGCCGCCTCCTCCCACCGATACGCCGGCTCCCCCGACGCCCACGGATACGCCCACGCCGGCGCCGCCCTCGGTCATTGCCAATCAGGTGGTCAACGTGCGTAGCGGGCCTGGCACCGCCTATCGCGTCATCGGCCAGGCTCAGCCCAACCAGAAATTCCCCATCACCGGCAAGAATCCCCAGGGAGATTGGTGGCAGATTGACTTCAACGGCCAGACTGGCTGGATTATCGACAGTCTGGTAGCCAAAGAAGGCCAGATCGACACCGTCCAGGTGGTGGCCAGCATCCCGCCGGCGCCGACGCGTCCGCCCAAACCAACCAATACGCCCATTCCCCAGCCCACGCAGCCGCCCAAGCCCGCCTATCCCTACACGTTGGGGCAGGGCACCTGGCGGTGTGATCCCAATCCCGGCACCACCTATTTCAATGGCTTCGTGCGGGATCGCAACAACAACCCGGTTAACGGCGTTTGCGTTCACATCGCTTTTTACGGCCCGCGCAACACCAAATGCTCTGGCTGCGATGGCGTGGGCAACGGAGCCTGGGGCTTCTCGCCCTTCGGCGGCCCGGCTCCCAAAGGCACGCCTGTCGAGATTTACGTGGTGCCATGTCCCAGCAGCCCCCTGCCCGCTGGCGGTCTCACCGAGAGCACCGGGTTTGGCGATCTGACGCCGATGTCGGATAAATGGACCATGACCATCAACGATAGCGTGCAATGCACGGGCATTACTTTCTATAAGAATTAGCCCGGTTGACATCTTCATTTGCACCTTTTATGATTCTGAGAAACCTCCAGGGGGCGCAGCGCGGCTGCGCCCTCACTTGTTTGCTTCTCCGCCATGCTGTCTGATCCCGAAAAACTGCGCAAACTTGCCATTGCCCTGATTTTCCCCATCGTCATTCTCGTCGTGGCGTTGGTGGTGGTTCTCTTCTGGCGCACTGGCTTGCTTTACAACTGGACGGGCGAGGAGCAGTTTTCGGCCCAGATCAAAGGGATATCTGATCTCGCGGCCGACATGATGCGCCCGCCGGTGCACACTGAATCCGATATTCCCGCTGCCCACAGTGGCGTCAATCCCTTTGGCGTCAACGTATTTCTGGAGCAGGAGCCGGACCCGGCGGTGCGAGAGCAGGCGGTGCGCATGGCCTCGGAGGCGGGCTTCCACTGGCTTCGCCAGGAATTCCCCTGGGAGGACATCGAAATTCATGGCAAGGGCGATTTCGAAGACCGCCGTCATGAACCGGCCCGCTCGGCCTGGGAAAAATACGACAATATCGTCGATCTGGCTGAAAAATACGATATGGAGCTCATCGTGCGGGTGAGCAATCCGCCTGCCTGGACGCGAGCGCAGGGGGATGATGTGGGGCCCTACGCCCCACCCGATAATTATCAGGACTTCGCAGATTTCGTCTCCGCCCTGGTGAGCCGCTACCGGGGTCGCGTGCGTTATTATCAGTTGTGGAACGAGCCCAACATCTATCCTGAATGGGGCAATTACGCCATTAGTCCCGAGGATTACACGCGGCTGCTGTGCATGGCTGCGGACGCGGCCCGGGCCGCAGACCCCAATGTCGTCATCATCAACGGCGCCATGGCCTCCACCATCGTGCTGGATCCGGCTGCCCCGCCCCCGGGCAACGCTCTCAACGATTTTTTGTTCATGCAGCGCATGTATGACGCCGGGGCCGCCTCCTGTTTCGACATCGTGGCCATGCAGGGCTATGGCCTGTGGTCTGGCCCCACCGATCGCCGCATGAATCCGCGCGTCCTCAATTTTTCTCGCCCGTTATTCATGCGCGACCTGATGGTGGCCAACGGCGACGCACACAAGCCCATCTGGATCAGCGAGATGAACTGGAATGCTGTGCCCGACGATGTGGCCGACAAGCGCTTCGGGCAAGTCACCGAGGAGCAGCAGGCCCGCTACCTGGTGGAAGCCTACCAGCGCATCCAGAAGGAATGGCCCTGGCTGGGCGTGGCCAATGTGTGGTATCTCAAACGCCCCACCGACCAGTGGAAGCAGGAGGGCAAACCTGAATACTACTTCCGCCTGCTGGAGCCCGACTTCACGCCCACGCCCGCTTACGAAGCCATCAAGCAATACGCCAATCAGGATGGCGCGCATCTCATGCAGATGTATCCGGGCGCGCATCCTCCCGATTTTTGGGGCGTCAGCCGGGCCTCTTATCACATCGAAAAGGATGAGAACGCCAGTCTGGGCCAGGTGGGCGTTCTTTCGGCCGGGAGAACGCTGGGACTGCGCGTGGCGGGCAAACGGCTCATTGTCTATGCCCCGCCCGACGCCCCCACGGTTCGGGTGCTGGTGAAGGTGGGGGGACGCGATCCCAAATCCTACGCGATCAGTGGACAAAAGCCGTTGAAGATTCGTGCGGACGAATTCGGATTCATCGAAATCCGGGCGCAGGATGAGCTGCGGGTGGATCATTGGCAGGTGGCGGGCAAGAAGGGCAATGCCGGCATCTGGCTGCTGCCCCTCATTTGTCTGCTTGTTCCTCTGTTGGTAGCGGGCACGGTTCTGGTCATCCGCCAGGTCGGTTGAACGAATACTAATCTTCCTTTAATCTCCCATCCTGTCCTTGCTCATCCAGGCATGGTATGATTCAGGTATAATTCATTTCCGGATGTGACTTCCTGTTGATGCTATGGCAGGAGGGGCATCTGTGCAAGGTTGCCAGACATCATCGTTTTTTATTCTCCTCAGATCAATTTATGAAAAAATCACTGCTGATTGCTTTTATCCTTCTCATTGTGATGGCCGGCGCCGCCTTTGCCCAGGGCGCTGATCCGAATAACCCGCATGATCTTACTCCCGAACAGTTGGCTCAGGCCAAGGAGATCCAGACGGAGTTGTGGTGTCCCATCTGCCAGGGCGTGCGGCTGGATGCCTGTGAGCAGAAAGTCTGCCAGCAGATGCGGGATATGATCGATGAGATGCTGAAAGAGGGCAAGAGCAAAGATGAAATTATCAATGAATTTGTCGATCAGTACGGCGTCGTTATCCTGGGCGAGCCTCCCAAGCAGGGCATCAACCTCATGGCCTGGCTCATGCCTGTTCTACTGGTGCTGGTGGGCCTGGGATTTGCCTTCTGGATGAGCAAGAAATGGACGCAGAAGAAGTCCGCGCCCGCGGCGGCGGAAACGCCACCTCAGGGTCCGGGCGCCGAACCGAATGCGGATGCGGTAATCGACGACGATTATCTTGCCCGTGTTGAGCGGGAATTAGGCGAGGATTTATAGTATGGCAACCTCTGATAAGAATGACACTCCCCAGAAACGTTCGGGCCGCGGCAGTTTTTTGTTATTGGCCGGTATCGCCGTGGTGGGCGTTATCATGTTTGCGGTTTTCTATTATGGCATCCTCCATCCCCCCAGCAAGCGGGCGGATTCGGGCCAGGCGCCCGATTTTACAATGACCACGTATACCAGCGCCCCCTTGCCGGCAGAGGATTTGCAGCCTGCACTGGATGACCTCTTCGGAGCGGCTTATGGCCGTTATTGCGTGAACGATGTGAACAACTCGCGTCCCGCGGAATATGATCAGATTGACATCAAGCTGTCGGAGTTGCGAGGGACGCCGGTGGTTCTGAATTTTTGGGCGAGCTGGTGCACCACTTGCAAGGATGAGCAGCCGCTGCTGGAACAAGCCTGGCAACGATACAAGGGCGAGGTGATGTTCCTGGGCCTCTCGCATCTGGATCAGGATAAGAACGCCCGGGCCTGGCTGCAATGCTATAACGTCACCTATCCCAATGCTCTGGATAGAGGCGGCAAGGTTTACAACGCCTATCATGTGCAGGGCGTGCCCGAGACCTTCTTCATCGACGCCAACGGCAACATCGTGGACTATTACGTGGGCGCTTTTCCCTCCGCCGGAGTTCTGGATCAATACATTCAGAGAATGTTGAGCGCCCCCACCTCTCAGGAGTAAATAAACAGGCTTATGTCCGATTTTGGTTATATTGTTCTGCTGATTGCTTTTCTGATAACGATTTACGGTATCGTCGTCAGCGTTTTGGCTGCTCGCCGCAATGATCCGGCGCTGGCGGCCAGTGGGCGTAATACCATCTATGTGGTTTCCGCCCTGATCCTCATCGCCACATTGGCGGTGGTGTACATGCTGGCGATAGATGATTTCTCCAATGAATATGTGGCTAGCCATAGCGAACGGGCCTTGCCCATGTTCTACAAGATCGCAACGCTGTGGGGCGGCCAATCGGGATCGCTGCTCTTCTGGAGTTTTTTGCTGGCGATTTACTCTTCCGCCATGGTGGCGTCGCTTTGGAAGAAGGAGCCCAAGCGAGGTCCGTGGCTGGTGGCGACCTTGCTGGGCGTGCAACTTTTCTTTTTGATCATCTCCCTCTTTGCATCCAATCCCTTCAACCGGCTGTGGGTTCTGGCCGATGGCAACACCATAGGCGCCGTTTTTCGGCCCGCGGGAGCATCCCTGTTCATCCCTGCGGATGGCACGGGCCTGAATCCTTTGCTACAGAATTACTGGATGGTGGCCCATCCCGTTTTCCTCTACCTAGGCTACGTGGGGCTATCCCTGCCCTTCGCCTACGCCACAGCCAGCCTGTTTTCGGGCGAGCTGGATGACAGTTGGGTGAAGCGGGTGCGGATCTGGAATCTGCTGCCCTGGATGTTCCTGACCATCGGCATCATTCTGGGCAGCCAGTGGGCTTATCTGGAGCTGGGTTGGGGCGGTTTTTGGGCCTGGGACCCGGTTGAGAACGCCTCGCTCATTCCCTGGCTGACCGCCACCGCCTTCCTGCACAGCATCATGATCCAGGAACATCGGGGGATGTTGAAAGTCTGGAATATGATTCTGGCCTTTTTGGGCTTCTGGCTGGCGATCGTGGGCACCTTCATCACCCGCAGCGGCATCATCGACTCGGTGCATGCTTTTGCCATTTCCAGCATCGGACCGCTGTTTCTGGCCTTTATCGTAGTCACCTTTATCGGATATCTGTTGCTGCTCTGGTATCGTTTGCCCGATCTGCAATCGGATGCCGAGCTTGATTCGCTGCTCAGCCGCGAAGCGGCTTTCCTCTATGTCAATGTGTTATTTGTGGTGGCGGCCTTCGTCACCCTGTTCGGCACCCTGTTCCCCATCATCTCGGAGGCGGTTTCCAATTCCAAGATCGCGGTGAACGCCCCTTATTTCAACAAGGTCGATGGCCCCATCTTTTTGGGCATTCTGCTGTTGATGGGAATTGGCCCGCTGTTGGGATGGCGGCGCACCTCGGGCGAGATGCTGCAAAAGAGCCTGGCTGTGCCGGTGGCTTTGGCCTTGGCCGTGGCCGGTGCAGTGTTTATTTTCGTTTCCCGCAACTGGGTGCCTATCGTTGCCTGGGGGTTGTCGGCCTTGGTGTTGGGCACCATCATCTGGGAATTTTACCGGGGCGCGGCCGCCCGCCATCGTTCGACAGGCGAGGGCTGGCTGCGGGCGCTGGGCAATGTCATGGCCCGCAACCAGCGCCGCTATGGCGGCTATCTCGTGCATTTCGGCGTCGTGCTCATGGCGTTTGGCATGGTGGGCGCAGTGGCCTTTCAGCATAATCTCAAGATCAGCATTCCCCTCAATGAGTCGGTGCAACTGGGCGGCTACACTTTCACTTACACGGGGCTGGACCAGCGCAAGGCATCGAATCATGACGAGGTGACCGCGACGGTGGTCGTCACCCAGGGCAACCGGGATGTCTCCACACTGAAGCCCAGCATGAATTTCTACTACTCCCGCAGCGCCAAGGATATGGGCCCGACCACCGAGGTGGGGCTGCACACCAGCGTTATCGAAGATGTGTATGTGGTGCTCAATGGCTATGAAAACGGCGGCGCCCTGGCCGCTTTCGAGATATTCGTCAATCCGCTGATGTTGTGGATGTGGATCGGCGGTCTGGTCATGGTTTTTGGATCACTTTTTGCCATGTGGCCCATGAAAGAACGCGTTCCCCGTCGAGTCACGGCCCGCCCGCCAGCGCCCCAGCCAGCTTGACGCCCCTCCTGTCAGAGACGCCTTTCTCTCCTCTCCCTATTGTTTCCTTATGATCTGGATATTCATTGCCTTCTTTCTTTTGCTTGTGGTTGCGGCCATCATTCTCTTGCCCCTTTTCCGGCCCGCGACTCCCGCGACCCCTGACGCCTCGGTGGATCACAAACTGCTGGCGCTGTACACCAAGCGAGATCAACTGTACCAGGCCATTCGCGAGGCCAAATTCGATCTGGATACGGGTAAGCTTTCCCCCGAGGATTATGATCGCCAGGTCACGCGCCTCAAGCGGCAGGCAGCCAGCGTGCTCAAAGCCATCGACAAGCGCGAAGCGAGCATGGTCTCGCCGGAATGGGACGAACAGATCGAGGCTCAGGTGAAAAGCGCCCGCGGCGGGCGCAGCATGGTGCGCCCGGCTGTGGTCACGAGCGCTGTCGCCGCCACCGCCGGCCGCGCCCGATATTGCCCGCAATGCGGCGCCCGGATGGAAGCCGACGATCGCTTCTGTCCCGCCTGTGGCGCCCGCGTTAGCTGATCCCCCCCCCTTCTTCCGAATAGACGCCAATGTCATCCACTGCGATGATAGTTGGCGTTTTTCGCGTTCTGGGGATGATTTATGCTAGACTATCGGTGTATTTTACCTTGCCAACATTTTATGTGACTTTTCAGGTCTACCACCCAATTCCTCGCAAAGAACAACGCGACGACAAGAAAGAGCTTGGTTTTTCTCTCTTTGTGTCTTCATGGCTTTGCACTTTGGTGGTTTTGGGCCGGGCAGGCGCATAGTTGCTATTTTATTACGTGTAACTGGACAGGTTTGTCGCCTGGCGCAGCATCGCTGACAGGTGATGGTCTTCTTCGGGCCTTCGCAGAACGTAGGATGATGAGCTGACAGGGTCAAATCTGAATAGTTACCTGCAATCACAATCCTTTTTTGGAGCGTTTTTATGAATCACAATCATTTTGAATCTGTTGAACAAGCTATCGCTGTTTTGCAGGACGCGTCTGCCCAGGAACTGGCGCGCGTCCATGCGGCATCTTATCTGGAGGAGCTTGGCGCGCCCGAGGCCATTCAGGCTTTGATCAGCGTTCTCAGTGATGATGATTATGGCGTGCGTTGGGCCGCCGCCAAATCCCTGGCCAATCTGGGGGCGGCTGCAGCTCCCGCCGTCCTGCACGCCATTCTCTCACCCGACACTGATGACCGCTTCCGCGAAGCGGCGCACCATATTTTCAAAGAAAACGGCGATTTGCTGATTCGTTCTGAAGCCCAACCTCTGGTCCATGCCCTGGAGACCTCCACTGGCGTCGATGAGCTCACTGAGGCCAGTAAACTGTTGAAAAAATTGGCTGCGTGATTTGTATGAGAGTCCTCATCACTGGTGGGGCGGGCTTTTTGGGCTCGCATCTCACCGATCGGTTTTTATCGGACGGGCACGAAGTCATCGTGCTTGACAACCTGATCACCGGCAATCTGGAAAACATCGCCCATCACTTTGGGAACGAGCATTTTCAGTTCATCAAGCACGATGTGACGAATTACATCCATGTGCCCGGTCCGCTGGATGTGGTGATGCACTTTGCATCGCCCGCCAGCCCCGTCGATTTTGACCGCATCCCTATCCAGATTCTGAAAGTCAACTCCCTGGGGGCGCACAATGCCCTGGGATTGGCGATGAACAAAGGCGCTCGTTTCTTCCTGGCCTCCACTTCGGAGGTCTACGGCGATCCGTTGGTGCATCCGCAGCCCGAGACCTATTGGGGCAACGTCAATCCCATCGGCATCCGCGGCGTCTATGATGAATCCAAGCGTTTCGCTGAATCCATTACCATGGCGTATCACCGAATTCATGGTTTGGAAACTCGCATTGTGCGTATTTTCAACACCTACGGTCCCCGCATGCGCCTGAATGATGGCCGCGTGATCCCCAACTTCGTCAGTCAGGCCCTGCGCGGCGAGCCCCTCACCATTTATGGCGGGGGCAGGCAGACGCGCTCTTTCACCTTTGTCGAGGATGAGGTGGACGGCTTTTATCGTTTGCTGATGTCGGATGAGGTGTATCCGGTCAACATCGGCAATACGGTGGAAACCACCATGATCGAGCTGGCCGAGCTGATCAATCGTCTTACGGGCAATGAGGCGGGGATGGTTTTCCTGCCGCTGCCGCACAAGGATGATCCCAAAAAGCGCAAGCCCGACATCACCCGCGCCCGCAGCATTTTGGGATGGGAGCCCACCACGTCGCTGGAGGCGGGGCTGGAGCAGACGATCGCCTGGTTTCGCCAGCAGATGGGGTGATGGTCATGCGTGAACTCCCCAGCCCCTCTTCCCAGCCCGT
>WGCR01000044.1 GCA_015493675.1 Anaerolineae bacterium | reverse complement strand
CTCCCACGCCCGTCCCCGACGTTCTCTTTGTGGACGCGAGCAAGGATCTGGGCAAGATCAGCCCGCTGGTCTACGGCGCGAATTACGGGCCATGGGTCTCTCTGCGTCCCGAGACCCTGTCTCTGGCCAAAGACATGGGCCTGAAAATCTTGCGTTGGCCCGGCGGCGAATGGGGCGACAAAAACGACATCCAGCCCTATCAACTCGATACTTTCGTGGCTCTGGCCCGCCAGTTGGGCGCTGAGCCCTACATCAATGTGCGCATGCCCGGCGGCTCACCCGAACAGGCTGCGGGCCTGGTGCGCTACGCCAACATCGAGAAAGGCTACAACATCCGATTTTGGGGCATTGGCAACGAGCCCAGCCTGTACGAGTACAAGAAAGGCTGGGAGCAGTGGGATACAGCCTATTACAACCAGCAGTGGCCCAAATTCGCCGCGGCCATGCGCGCGGTGGACCCGACCATCCTCATCCTCGGGCCCGAAATTCATCAATACACCGGCGATCTGTCCACTGACCCCAAAGACAGCCATGGCCGGGACTGGATGACCGAGTTTCTCAAGGCCAATGGCGACAAGGTGGACATCGTCGCCATCCATCGCTATCCCTTCCCCATCAAGGAGGGGACGCCCACCACGGTGGATGAGCTGCTGGCCAATCCGCCGGAATGGAATGTGATTATCCCCAACCTGCGACGGGCCATCCGCAAATACGTGGGCCGGGACCTGCCCATCGCGGTCACCGAGATCAATTCCGACTGGACCCACGCCATCCAGGGCGAGGCGACCAACGACTCCTTCGCCCACGCCATCTGGTGGGCCGATGTGCTGGGGAGGATGATCGAAAACAAGGTGGACATCGTCACCTACTTCATCCTCACCACCCGCGACGCCCAGGGCGGCTACGGGCTGCTGGAAGGCTACGGGCCTCGCCCCACCTACTACGTTTACGAGCTCTATAAACGTTTCGGCGATTACCTGGTCTATGCAGCTTCCGGCGATCCCCAAGTCTCGGTGTATGCGGCCCGCCGCGCCGACGACGTTCTCACCATCATCTTCATCAATCGCTCGGATGAAGAAAAGCGGATGCCCTTGTGGCTGCAAAATTTCAATATCGCCGGGTCGGTGCAACGCTGGCAACTGGATGAGGAGAATGGCTTTCACAACCTCGATCCGCTGGAGATGAAAAACGGCGACGAGATTGTCATGCCGCCCCGGTCCGCCAGCGTTTATCTGATGATGCCCGCCTGCACCCTGGGGAAGCATCATTGAAGACAAGGTGCGACGCACTTGAGACAGGCGTTGGCCCGACGTCCCACCAGGTCAATTCCAGTACATGATGCGACGCGGCCGCGGCTTGTTGCAAGTGCGTCGCACCTGGCGCTGTCCATTTTCACTCCTCATCAGCGGCAAGTCCATGCTTTTTCCTTGGCGGCTCTGCGTCTTTGCGTGAGATATTTTCTTGTACAGCTTGCAAAGACTCCATTGATAAGACATTGACGAAAATAGGAGCGTTCCATGTTAAAAGTAACCGTTATCGGCGGTGGTTCGAGTTACACCCCCGAACTCATCAAAGGTTTTCTCGATCGCATCGACGTTTTTCCGCTGGACGAGCTGTGGCTGGTGGATATCAGCCAGGAGCGGCTGGATGTGGTGGGCGGTTTCGCCCGGCGCATCGTGGCGGCCCACGGCTCGCCCTTCTCCGTGCATCTCACCACCGACCGCCGCGCGGGCGTTGCGGGAGCCAGCTATGTGCTGACCCAACTGCGGGTGGGCGGCATGGCGGCCCGCCGCGGCGATGAATATCTGGGCAAGCGCTGGGGCCTGGTGGGCCAGGAGACCACGGGTGTGGGCGGCATGGCCAAGGCCCTGCGCACCATCCCCATCATCCTCGATATCGCCGCGGACATGCGCGAGCTGGCCCCCGAGGCGCTGCTGGTGAATTTCACCAATCCCGCGGGCCTGAACACCGAGGCGCTCTTCCGCTATGCGCCCGACATCGCCGCGGTGGGCGTGTGCAACGTGCCCATCACCGCCAAGATGATGATCATCGAGGAGCTGGAGAAGGTCATGGGGCGGAAGATCGATCCGGCCCGGGCGCAGCTCGACACCCTGGGCCTGAATCATCTCTCCTGGCATCGCGGCTTCAGCGTGGATGGCGTGGATTATTGGGAGCAGATTCTGCAAGGCTACATCGAGGAGATGAGGAGCCAAGAAACGCCCGAATGGCCGCCCGAACTCATCGAAAACCTGGGCATGATCCCCAACTACTATCTGCAATACTACTATTTCACCGAAAAGAAGATCGCAGAGCAGGAGGCGTGGGCCGAGACCGGCAGTCGGGCGGAGCAGGTGATGCAGATCGAGAAGGAGCTGCTGGCCGAATACGCGGAGCCGGATCGCACCGAGCCGCCCGCGGATTTGATGAAGCGGGGCGGGGCCTGGTACTCTACTCTGGCGACGCAACTGCTCACCGCCCACTACAACGATCTCAATGAAGTGCATGTGGTGAACGCGGCCCATCGCGGCGCAGTGTCCGGCTGGCCCGAGGATTGGGTGCTGGAG
>WGCR01000043.1 GCA_015493675.1 Anaerolineae bacterium | reverse complement strand
CTCGAAATCGATCTGCGGATTGGGCGCCGTGAAGTTGATGGAGGGAGGGAGCTGCTTATGGTGCAAAGCCAGCACCGTCTTGATGAGTCCGGCCACGCCCGCAGCCGCATCCAGATGCCCGATATTGGCCTTGACCGAGCCGATAGCACAGAACTGCTTCTCGTCGGTGTGCTCACGGAAAACATGGGAAAGCGCCTCGATCTCGATGGGATCGCCCAGCATGGTGCCGGTGCCATGAGCCTCGATGTAGCTGATGCTGGCAGGGTCCACGCCAGCCAAAACCTGGGCATTGGCGATGACCTTGGCCTGGCCGTCGACGCTGGGCGCAGTGTATCCCACCTTGCCGGCGCCATCATTGTTGATTGCCGTGCCCTTGATTACAGCGTAAATCGTATCACCATCTTCCAACGCATCTTCCAGGCGTTTCAAGACCACCACGCCCGCGCCCTCGCCGCTGACCGTGCCCTTGGCGTCCGCCGAGAAGGGACGACAATGGCCATCGGGAGAGAGAATGCCCCCCTCCTGATACAGATACCCCGACTTCTGGGGGATGCGCACAGACACCCCGCCCGCCAGGGCCATATCGCATTCATAATTGATCAGCGATTGGCAGGCCAGATGCACCGCCACCAACGAGGTGGAGCAGGCCGTCTGCACATCCACGCTCGGGCCTTTGAGATTCAGCTTGTAAGACACCCGCGTCGTCAGGAAATCCTTATCGCTGCTGAGAGGCAACTGATAAGGCTGCACGGTCTCGCGGATAGTGCGGTTCCGCATCAAATTGAAATAAATGTAAGAGCCCATGCTCATGCCCGCAAACAAACCGATTGGCTCGCTATACGCATCGGGATTGTACCCCGCCCGTTCGATCGCTTCCCAGGCCACTTCCAGAAAAATACGATGCTGGGGATCGAGGATATCCGCTTCGCGGGGATAAAAACCAAAGAAATTGGAATCAAAAAGGTCCGCCTCCGCCAGATGCCCGCCCGCGTTCACATAATGGGAATGATCCAGCAGCCTGGCATCAACGCCCGCCGCCTCCATCTCCTCCCGGGTGAAAAACCGAATTGATTCAACGCCCTGAATCAGATTTTTCCAAAAAGCCTCGATGGACCCGGCGCCAGGGAAACGTCCGGCAAGGCCGATCACGGCGATGTCATAACCGTGATCGGCGTCAAAGTCTTCCTCTAGATGGCTTTCTGAATAAGTCGATTCACTCATGGGGTCTCCTGAAATAATATGTCAATAGAGGCCGCTCTCTCTTCATCAAGAATGCCAGCAACAATGCAAGCGCCTATCACAACAGCGCAACTGCGATTTCGACGGCAATAAACGCTGATATCCGAGATGCGCCGCAAATCAATTGCCGATATGGCTTCCCCGAATCGGGCGCTCCCGGAATGAGAGAGTCAGAAAAACAAAAACAGCCAATATCGCAATGCCTGAGCAACAACGAATCTCAGATTTTGGCTGTCAAGAATAGCATTCATTTTCGGATGCCATTATACAGAACAGTGCGTCAAAAGACCAATCGTCGACATTCCTATCTATAAATGGCCTTGTTTGAGGCAACCTGAGCGACCAGACGCTTCGCTGCTGGCGCGTCTCAGCATGGCGCAACCAACCACGTTATGCTCAGCGCACAATCGCTCAGGGGTCGCCGTTTGGAAATAGCCAACCATCCCAATCGACAGACTATCCTCTTCACGCATACAAAAGACGGGCGGGCTTTTCACTCAAGCGGATTTGCCGCCGCGAGCGGGGGGCCGAGGGCGACGACGACGCTGCTGGCGCTGTTTTTCGGCCCGACGGCGAGCATCATCGGTCAGCGATGGCCCTTGCTGCTTCTCGGATGAAAGATGCTCGGCCAGATACGCGATGGTGGGATAGCGGAACAGGTCCACCATGTTGAAAGACTGATGGAAAGTCGCCTCCAGCTTGTCATTCACCTTGGCCAACAGCAGGGAATGTCCTCCCAACTCAAAGAAATTGTCATGAATACCGACCCGATCAATGCCCAGCACCTCCTGCCAGATGGCTGCGATCTGGCGCTCGGTCTCGTTGCGAGGCGGCGCATAATCGGTGGCCAGTTCCGGACGATCGGCTGAGGGCACGGGCAGACGTTTGCGATCCACCTTGCCGTTGGGCGACAGAGGGAGCTCCTCCATAATCATGAAGTAGGAGGGAACCATGTAGTCGGGCAGATCTTTTTCGACAAAGGCCCGCAATTCGCCCGCAGTCAGGCTCTCGCCGATCTTGGGAACCACATAGGCCACCAGACGCGGGCCTCCGGGCGCATCGGTCAGGGCCACCGTAATCGCATTCTCCACCGCAGGATGCCGGAGAAGCAGATTATCGATCTCGCCCAGTTCAACGCGGAAGCCGCGGATCTTGACCTGAAAATCGACGCGGCCCAGATATTCGATATTGCCGTCAGGCAGCCAGCGGGCCAGATCGCCCGTGCGGTACATGCG
>WGCR01000042.1 GCA_015493675.1 Anaerolineae bacterium | reverse complement strand
ACTTCTATTACATCAATGCCGTGGCGGTGCATCCCCAGCAGCGGTGGGTGCTGTATGTGGGCACAGATTCGGGCCTGTACAAGAGTTTCGATGATGGGGAACACTGGACGCCCATCGGCGAAGACATTCCCGAAGAATTGGACATCCAATCGCTTGTCATCGATCCCGAGACGCCCGGCACGATCTACGCGGGCACATACGGCGGGGGCGTCTATAAAAGCATCGATGCTGGCGTGAGCTGGACTGCCAGCAACCAGGGGATCGAAAATGGCTTTATTCTCACCCTTGCCATCGATCCTCAGACGCCAAATACGCTCTACGCGGGGACGAAGAAGGGGGTGTTCAAGAGCGATGATGGCGGCGCTTCCTGGCGTCATCTGGTGGCTGATAGCCAGGTGGATGCGTTGACGATCTCTCCTGAGAATCATCGCAAGGTCTACGCAGGTCCACGCGGGCAGGGCGTGATGAAAAGCGAGGATGCCGGCGCGACATGGAACGTCATCAACCAGGGGATGACGAATCTTGGCGTGTCGGCTATACTGCCATCACCAGTCGAAGCGGGTAGTTTTCTGGTGGGATCGAATCACCTGTGGCTGTGGAACAGGAGCCAAAACACCTGGCGAGAAACGACTTATCCCGACTTTGTTACGGCGCTAGTCCAACAAGGCAACGCCCCTCAAACACTCATTGCGGCCAGCAGTAATCACGTCTACAAAAGTGAGGATGGTGGCGTGACCTGGCGAGAGATAAGCACTCTGGGGATTATCAAAGTGCTGGTCAACCATCCCAAAGACGCCAAAACGCTCTATGTTGGCACATGGAGCGCTGTTTACAAAAGCAGTGACGGGGGAGAAACCTGGAAGAAAACAGCGCTTACCGACGTGATAGTGGGAGACATTCTCCTGGACCCGGACGATCCGCAGGTGGTGTATGCGGGAACGTGGGGCCACGACAAAATGTACAAAAGCGAGGATGGCGGCGATTCCTGGCGAGTGATTAAGCAGGGAATCACGTCCGATCGCGTGACGGCCCTGGCTATGGATCCGGATGACTCGCAGACGCTGTTTGCCGGCGCTTATGGTCGGCTCTTCAAAAGCGAGGATGGCGGGGAGAGTTGGCGCATGGTGGGGGAGGACACCCTGCCATTCACCTATTTCAATGTCCTGACCTTCGACGCCCGCTCCCCGAAGACGCTCTATGCCGCCACCTATTCGGGCCTGTTTCAATCCACCGATGGCGGGGAGCGCTGGCAACGGCTGGGTGGGGGCGCAGGGCAGGAGTCAACCGTGCTACCGGACCCCAACGACAGAAGTCTCATCTACGTCGGGACCGCCGCGAATGGGTTGTATGAGGGCCAGACTTTGACGCAACGCCTGCATCTGCCCATGCTGTTACGCTAATTCCGGCGCTGATAACGCAACACCCGCCCCGGTTGGAGTCCTTCCGCCGGGGCGATTTTTTGGCCTGTGGCAAGTCCTTGACAAACTACGTGGCATAGCTTACATTGTGAAGCACCGGCATCATCTGCGTTTCCTCTCAGAAGGAGCTTCTCATGCCCGTTATCGAAACCCGGCAACTCACCAAATACTACGGCAAGGCCCGCGGCATCATCGATGTCTCATTGCAGGTGGAGGAGGGGGAGATATTCGGATTCATCGGGCCCAACGGCGCGGGCAAGTCCACCACCATCCGCCTGCTGCTGGGGCTCATTTTCCCCACGCGAGGCGAGGCCCGCATCTTCGGCAAGGACGCGATCAAAGACGGGCCTGAAATCCGCAAGGACATCGGCTATCTGCCCTCGGAGGTCTTCTACTACGAGGGCATGAAGGTTATCGACTTGCTCAAATACTCGGCCAGCTTCTATCCGGGCGATCACCGCCAGCGCATGCACGAGCTGGCGGATATCATGGAACTGGACCTGAATCGACGCATTGAGGACCTGTCGTACGGGAACAAGAAGAAGGTGGGGATCGTGCAGGGGCTTCTGCACAGCCCCAAACTATTGCTGCTGGATGAGCCCACTCTGGGCCTGGATCCCCTCATGCAGCGTAAATTCTTCGACCTCATTCGCCAGGAGAACGCCCGCGGGGTCACGGTCTTCTTCTCCTCCCACATCC
>WGCR01000041.1 GCA_015493675.1 Anaerolineae bacterium | reverse complement strand
CCACCATGGTGCTCATCAACGGGCCGGAGACCAGGGCGGGATCGATGCCGAATTTGGCGGCGACCAGCGGCAGCAGCGAGCCCACGCCCGTGGCCCAAAGCACCAGCACCGTGATGGCGACGGCTACCGTGATGGCGAGCATGGGGTTATCCACCCAGGTGATGGCGCGGATGAAGGCGGGAATGGCCATGCCGATGCCCAAAAGAATGGCGACGCGGGCCTCGTGCCACCACACCCTGAGCGCATCGCCCGGTTCGACATTGCCTGTGGCCAGTTCGCGGATAATGGTAGCCGTGGTCTGTGAGCCGGCATTGCCGCCCGTGCCGATGAGCAGGGGGATGAAAAGAGTCAGCGCCACCATCGCCTCGATCTCCGTCTCGAATAGTTTCATGACTGAGCCGGTGAGGGTGGCAGTGAGGAAAAGCACCAACAGCCAGCCAATGCGTTTTTTGGTGATGACGACGGGGGATGTGTCAAGATATGGGCGCTCCAGGGGCTCGGCGCCACCATAGCGCTGGAGGTCTTCAGTGGCCTCCTCTTCCAGCACATCCACCAGATCGTCGAATGTGATGACGCCCAACAGGATTTTGTTCTCATCCACCACCGGCAGGGCCAGGAGATCGTAGCGGGCCATCAGCCGGGCGACTTCTTCCTGATCCACTTCCGCTGTGACATAAATAACATCCTCGGCCATGATGTCTTGCATCAGGGCGTCGGGTTGGGCCACAATGAGCTGACGCAAGTTGACCACGCCGGTTAGCCTTCCATAGCGATCCACGACGAACAGATAATAGATGGTTTCGGCTTCGGGCTGCCACTGGCGAATAGCCTCGATAGCCTCGGTGGCGGTCATGCGGCGGCGCAAGGCCAGAAATTCGGAAGTCATCAGGCCGCCGGCTGTTTCATCCGGATGCAGCAGCAGCGGGCGCACCTCCTCCGGGTCTTCCAATTCCTCCAACAGCTTTTTGGCCCGCTCCGGGTGCATGTCTCCCAACAGGTCAGCGGCTTCATCCGGCTCCATCTCATCCATGATGGGGATGAGTTCTTCATCCGGGATTTCGCGGGCCAGTTCCAGGGCCTGCTCGTCATCCAGCTCTTCGAAAATATCGGCCGAATCCTCTGGCGAAAGCTTGCTCAGCAGGAGTCGTTGCTCGTCTTCATTCAGATCGGAGAAAATCTCGGCCTGGTCGGCGGGACGATAGCTTTCGATGATCGCGGCCGCCCGCTTGATATCATTTTGTGCCAGAGCGGTCCGCACATCTTCCAGGATGGTGTCCAGATCGATGATATGTTCTGCTGTGGTGTTTGGCATATGACCAGCGCCTCCTCCGCGGGGTGAACGGGGATGGATTCAGTCTTTTAGTTTACACCAATCTCAATGATTTCGCCCATCTTTCAGGGCGTCATGGGGGCGTTCCAAAAGTGGGGCGATGAAAGGGTCGACGCCGGTCGACCACTGGCGCGAAGCGCCTGGTGAGCCCGAGTTCACCCGGCCAGCGCCTGGTGACGGGCGCGCGGCAATTTTTCCAAAAATTGAAAGGGTGTGTCCAAAATGAGTTGGAGGTCGAGGCTGGCGAACGCAGAACCGCTTTCAAGACCTCCGGGAGGTGGGGGATAACTTGTTGGCTGCCTGCCATCTTTTCGCCAGGCAAGAATGAAAAATTTCTCCATGGCCTTTGCACCCACCTCCCGGAGGTCGGGCGATAGAGCCCTACAAGCTGGCGCGCGGCCTACGCAGCTCAACCGAAAATGGACACACCCAAATTGAAACGCCCCCGAGCATCATGGCGCTCCTGCAAAGGTCTGTCGGATCAGGTTTCTTCCCGTGGCGCAGCCCACAAAATGACGCCGCCCCCCACAACGATCAGCGCACCCAGCGCCAGTAATTTCACCCAGGTGCTGGCTGTCATCAGGCTGATGACGCCAAAGACGGACCCAAAAGCCACATAGCTCAGCACGATTTGCCGGGCGCTGTATCCCTTGTCCTGTAATCGGAAATGCAGATGGTTGCGGTCGCCCTGAAACAGGGGGCGATGATGCCGCCACCGCCACCAGATCAACCAGGCCACATCCATGATGGGCAGGCCCATGACCAGCAACACCGTGGCCACCCGCGCCCCGGCGATTAACCCCAGCGCCGCCAATACGAATCCCAGAAAATAAGAGCCGCTGGAACCCATGAAGATTTTGGCTGGAGGCCAGTTGAAGAGCAGAAAACCGAGCACGCTGCCCAGCAGGGCCAGCACGATGAGCATCACACTATATTGGCCTGTGCGGTACATGTGGATGGCCAGCACCACCGCCACCACGCCCGCCACCGATGCCGCCAACCCATCCACCCCGTCCAGAAAATTGACAGTGTTGATGAATCCCATGAACCAGAAGATGGTCAGGGGCCAGATGACATACCAGGGGAAGACGATCTGGCCCGGGCCAAAGGGATTATTGATGCGTTCGATGAAAATTGTGAAGAAGATGGCGATGGCTCCGGCTGCAATTTGCGCCAGGTATTGCGGTCCGCTCTTGAAGCCATATTTGTCATCCAGCAGGCCGAAAACAACCACGAATGTGGCGC
>WGCR01000040.1 GCA_015493675.1 Anaerolineae bacterium | reverse complement strand
TACGAAAGCAGCCCGCTCACCGGCGCGGCCCGTGCCACAGCCCACATCGAGGATGCGGCGGGCGTGATGAACGCTGGCCAGGTCTTGCAGCGCCCGGGCCGCGCCGGTGAGCGGGCTGCTTTCGTATCGGCGATGATAGTCTTCGGCGACGCGGTCATAATTCAGTGTAGAGAACATGGGCTCTGGGTATAATTTCGGTTGAAGGCGAATGCAGATTGGCCTGGTCTCGCCCCATCGTAGACGGCTGGGACTACAGATCTGCGCCCCAATTGGGGAACGCACCCCGCGCCCGCAAATCATTTGCCAAGAAATCCTGGGGGCTTTATAATTTCAGGAAGTTAGGATTGCCATAGCCGCCATTCCGGGATTTGATCATAATGAACGATGATTCTCGCTCACGAATGCTTTCCATCTTGATCACCCTTTGGAGCAACGCCGAGTTCCTCATCTATGTATTCATCGGGTTGACGCTCCTGGTGGCGGCGCTGGGCGGGCTGGGGCAATTGTGGGGCCATTATATCTTTCCCTGGCTGGGCGGCAAAATCCCCCTGGATGTGCTGCAAATTCTCGATGGCTTGCTGCTTATCTCCATGCTGGCGGAGATTATGCAGATGGTGAAGATATCAGTGACCCAGCGGCGGCTTTCCAGCGAGCCATTTCTGATCGTGGGCTTGATCTCGGTGGTGCGGCGAGTGTTGATCATCACCGCCGAGGGGTCTCAGTTTATGACGGGCGATTTGAGGGTGAACGAACGCGTTTTTGAATTGATGATGATTGAGCTGGCGATTCTGGCCTTGCTGCTCATCGTCCTGGTGTACGGCATTCGATCTTTGCGTCAGCAACGGCTGGATGAGGCCCGCAGCTTGCGCGAAGAGAAACGGGAGCATCCCGAAGACACGCCCGATATTGGCGCGTTGCTGGGCAATCACTGATTTTTCGCCTTTTTCATCGTTGCAAAAGGAGCGCATCATGGCAGCATCCGCCAAGCCGCAGAAAATGAACTGGGGCTACACCTTTGTGGTCGGGTTCGGATTCTTCGGCATTTCCATCATCTGGCCCATCTTCAACTCCCTCATCCCGCCCATGCTGGAAGACCTGGGGCTGGCTGCGGGCCTCATCGGCTTCATCCTCACCTGGGACAACATCCTGAACATGTTTTTGCAGCCCTGGGTGGGCGAACGCAGCGATCGCACCTGGACCCGGTTCGGGCGGCGCAAGCCCTGGATTATGCTGGGCGCGCCCCTGGCCGCGGTGTTTTTCATGATCATCCCCTTTGTGCGGGAGAATTTCCTGCTCATCGCCCTGGCGATCCTGGGCACCAACATCGGCATGGCCCTGTTCCGCTCCCCGACGGTGGCCTATCTCGGCGACCTTTTTCCATCGGAACAGCGCAGCAAGGCCAATGGCGTCATCAATCTGATGGGCGGCCTGGGCGGCGCGGTGGCGCTGCTGGGCGGCGGCATGCTCTACAAAATGGGCGCGCCGCTGCCCTTCATCGTGGGCGCGGGCGTGATGCTCATCGCCATGATCATCGTGCTGCTGTTCGTCAGGGAGCCAAACCCGATGAGGTGGAGCAGGCCGATGAGCAGGAATCGCCGGGGCTGATCGAGAATCTGAAAGAGGTGTGGGGTGAATCGGACAGGCGGGGCCTCACCATCCTGCTGGCGATCTTCTTCTGGTTTGTGGGCTGGAATGCGATGGAGGCGTTCTTCACCATTTACGCCCGCAATGTGCTGGGCGTGGATCCGGGCACGGGCGCGCAGATGCTGACCGCGTTCGCCGCGATGCTCATCCTCTTCGCCATCCCCAGCGGCTTCATCGCCACCTGGTTCGGGCGCAAACGCACGATTTTGGTGGGATTGGGCGGCATGTTGGCCGGATTGTTCGCTGGCTTCTTCATCCGAAATGTGACCATGATGCTGGCCTTGCTGGCGGTGATGGGCGCTTTCTGGGCGCTGGTCAACATCAATTCATTGCCCATCGTGTATGATGTGGGCGGCGAGGAGCGCATCGGCGCTTACACGGGCCTGTACTACTTCGCCTCCTCCCTGGCCGCCATCTCCGGTCCCATCCTGGCCGGGGTTATGATCGATTTCACCAATCATGCTATGATCTGGTTGTTCAGCGCTGTCTTTATGCTTTTGGCGTTCTTCACCATGCTGAAACTGCATGAGCCGACGCAACCTCATCCCATCAACACTCCCTCATAACCAACTCATGAATAAACAAAAAATCTACACGGCCCTGTGGGGCCTGCTTATGATTATTCTCGGCATCGGCGCATTGGCCTACAATTTCGGTGCGCTGGATCAATACAAAATCATCACCGCCTACATCGTGGCCGCATTGCTGGCCGTGATGGGCGCAGCCTTTTTGCTGGCCATCGCCTTTCAGCGGGAAAACTGGTTTTACGTTATCCCGGGCTTCAGTCTGCTCTCCCTGGGCGGTATGGTCTATCTCTCCACCCTGGAGGCCGTCAGGCCCGAATGGCTAGGTGCGCTCTTCCTGGGCGGCATCGCTCTGGGCTTCCTGGTCATCTTCCTGCGCAATCGCCAGGAGCGCTGGTGGGCGCTGCTGCAAGCCGAAACCATCTTCATCATCGCCCTCATCGGCCTGGGCCTGGGCATTCCCGAAAGCGCGGCCAGGCTGGTGGGAGCCATCCTCTTCGGCGGCTTTGCAGCCAGTTTCTTCTTCGTGTGGTTGTTCAGCGGCCATCGCGGGCGATTCCTC
>WGCR01000039.1 GCA_015493675.1 Anaerolineae bacterium | reverse complement strand
CGCCTGGTTTGTGATCAACTATGAATTACGAGATGTAGCCAGCAATCTCAAAAAACGCATTCTGCATACATCCGACACAGAAGATGACGACACCCCATAACCGTCCTGAAACAGGCGTCAGCGGGCGAGCCGTCCGGGCATCAGCCGTCTGAACCGTTTGGACAGGGCCGCCATCATCACCCGATCATCGTCATTCCAGCCCATGGCCAGCAACGCCGCCACATAGATCAGCCCCACCACCACTGAGGCCGCCCCCAGCTCCAGGATATTGCCCACTGGCAGCCACAACGACCACAGCCATCCCACCGCCAGCGCCGGCGCCGCCGCAATGAAAGGGCGCAAGGTATAACGATTGTAGGGATGGATGCGCAGGATGTACCAGACCTCGCCCAAATTGATCAGATTCACCAGCGCGATGCTGAGCATCCCGGCAATGGCCGCGCCGGTGATGCCAAAATAGCGAATCAACAGAAAATCCAATATCAGAGCGATAGTCAGTGTCAGCAAAGAATTGAACATGGCCAGGCCCGAGTGACCAGACATCAGCAGCATAATGCCCACTGCGCCCGTGCTGAAGTTGATCAGAGTGCCGATGCTGAGAATGCGCAAAGCCAGCGCGCCCGATGCAAAGTCCTTGCCGAACAGGCCGATTAGCTGATGCGGGTAAAGCATTTGCACCAAAAAGATGGGCATCGCAACGATAATCACCCAACGGGTCACCAGCTTGAACAGCGCCCCCAGCTCCGCCATGCGCTCACGATGATGCAGGTCGGCAATGACTGGAGCAAAAATGGCATTGAAGGCTGTCAATACGAGCAGCGATAATCCGGCCAAACGCAATGCAGCATTATAGATGCCGGAAAAATTCGCCTGATTGAAAATCCCCAACACCATGATCTCGGTGCGGCCATTGAGATACACCAACACACTGGAAAGCAACAGGGGCAGGGAATAGCGCATGAGCTCGGACAACAATCCCGATTCCCACTTGACCTTGCGCGTGATCTTGCGGGCCAGCCGCCATAGGAAATAAACCGACAGCGCGCCTCCCAATATCTGGGCGGAAACAAAGCCAATGGTCGGGGGCAAAGCGCCAACGCCCAACACAAAGAGCAGCGCCAGCGTTGCCAGCAGCTTGACGGTGGGCAGAATAAAATTGGAGATCAGCGCCCGGTAGCGCAGGGTGCGGAAGGCCTGCGTGCCGGCAATGCCGATGCTGGTCATGGTCATGGCAGGCAACGCCAGAGCCAAAATGGGAAAAAGAGACAACAGCGCCTTTTTATCTTCCCAATGAAATAGCTTCAGAAAAAACTGAGGATAAAAAGCCAGCGCCGCCGCCACGATCAGACTGACAATCAGGCCGATGCCAATGGATATCCAGATGACCTGCCACATGGCGGCGCCTTCCCCCTCGCGGCGTTTGATGCTTACATAGCGCAGGGAACCCCGATCCAGCCCCACCACCGAAAAACGGGCCAGCAACGTCACGGCCGTCACCCCCAGGGTGTAAAGCCCGAACGCCTCGGCCCCGATCTGACGGGCCACCAGAACCCCGAACAGAAAATTGATGAAATAATAATAGATATTCCCGCCCAGCCCCAGGCCCGCTCCGCGGGCAATCTGCCCGATCTCGAGCTGGATGCTCTCTGTCCCGACAGCTTCATCCTGTGAGCGCGGCCCGGTCGTCATTGATCTTTAGCCTCTCCTGACGCCTGTTATGGCAGATAGGGGCCGACGCGATTTTGCAACCGCCCAATGGACTCGATCTCCACGGTGATCTCATCGCCGGGTTTCAGAAAGACGGGAGGATCGCTATAAACGCCCACGCCGCCCGGCGTGCCGGTGGTGATGATATCGCCCGGCTCCAGGGTGAATGTGCGGGAGCAAAAAGCGATAAGCTTGGGCACGGTGTGAATGAGCTGATCGGTATTGCTCTCCTGTCGCAGCTCGCCATTCACCCAGCAGCGAATGGCCAAGCCATGAGGATCTGGCAATTCATCGGCAGTGACCAAAAGCGGCCCCATGGGCGCAAAAGTGTCCAGGCTCTTGCCCCGCACCCATTGCTTGTCGCCGCGTTGCAAATCCCGAGCCGTGACGTCATTCAGACACGTGTAGCCGGCCACATACTCATACGCGTCTTCTTCGCCCACGCGATAAGCCCGTTTGCCAATGACCACGGCCAGTTCCGCCTCGTAATCCACCATCTGCGTCATTGACGGATCCCAACGGATGTCGCCGCCGGGATGATTGACTGCTGTGGAGAATTTGGTAAAGATGGTGGGGCGTTCCGGCGGCGTTTTGCCCTGCTCCAGACAATGATCCAGATAATTCAGCCCGATGGCCACGATCTTGCCCGGTTTGAGGATGGGAGCCAGCAGCGACACATCGGCAAGGGGAAGAGCCTGAGCGGCGGCAGCAGCTTCGGCCGCGGCATCCAGGCCCGATTCAATAAGGGATTTCACATCGGGCCAGGGCAGGGGCAAAACGTTCTCGCCCTCCAGCACGCCTGCCATCACATCATTCTGATAACGAAAGGTCAATAAGCGCATCCATCAATTTCCTTGCAAAAAGAACGCCATCAAGGCGTCGGGATCTGAATAATCGGGAAAATTCGCGGGGGGAGTCTGTGATAGTCGCCAGGCATGAGCTCGAAAATCAAGCCCCTGGCTCTGTAGCTCGGAAACCGTGTCGATCTCGGGCAGTCGAAAAACGCCATGGACGCGGGCAAGGCGCAAGGCCTGCAACAGACCGACATGAAAAGTCGTCACAGGAAGAGGCAGCAACCAGGGATCGCCGCCGGGAAAATGCCGATTCAGCGCCCGCCGGTAGCGATGCACCTGCTCCCACGGCACGGGATCGGGCGTCAGCATCACCAGCAGCGGATCAGCCCGCTCGATGCGCTGAAACCCGTACAAATCGCTCATTTCCCGCACATGAATTTGTCCGGGGGCGGAAACGGTTGCCAGCGAAGCGAAGGTGAGAAAAGCCGCGGGAAAACGCGGGGCCAGCAAACGGGTGGCGACGCCGGCGGCTCCCATGGCAATACCGATGGCGGGGGTATTTTCATGCGCCAGCCAGGCCAGGGGCGGCAGGACATCCGCCTCCGATGCGGCCATGCCCACCAGCTTGACAATGCCCGCGCCCGAAGCGCGAATGCGTTCGCTCATCCCGCCCCAATCATCCAACATGCCCTCGAAATGATGATGCGAGCCAATGACTCGGGCGGGATGATCGATAAAAGGCGCCAGGGCGGACAACGTCTCCAGCTCAATATCCACCAGATGCCCGGTGGACAACGCTTGTTTCAGAATCATCCGCCGATCCGCTTCCGGGCCATCGAATCGCCCGCCCTGGGAAGTGGGCCGACAGGTAAAGATAGCAGGGAGAGGCGTCTGCTTTGCCAGCGTCGCCACATCCACAGCCGCCATCATATCCAGCCGGTATTCCACCAGCGTCACAGCGGGCGGCAATGACCGGGCTTGAGCCAAGGCGTCGCCTGTATCGGTCGCCACGATAGCGACGGCGAGATGTGCGGGCATATCAACAAGGCAAAAAGTAATCAAAGAAAACGCCTGCGTTTTCGAAAAAAGCGCAGGCAGAAAGATCGCCAGATAGCATAGCGACAAGACCGTGCGTGTCAGGCGCAGTCAGATGTCATAGGGGAATTTCACGAGAAATTACTTGACGATCTGATTGGCTTCAGGGGCGTCATCGTTTTCTTTTTCTTTTTCATCGGAACCGCTGGCGGCTTCGCGAAATTCACGAATACCCTCCCCCAATGATTTGAAAACCTGGGGAAGTTTGCCAACGCCGAAGATAAGAAGAACAATCACCAGGATGAGGCCGAGCTCGAGCGGGCCGAGATTCATAGGGATAGCCTCCAGAAATAAAAAGGTTGGATTCTTATCATCAAACAGGTACAACGCCTACAGATCAGCAAGGCGTCTGTCAAGCATTATAGCACCTTGGGAACAAATAGCAAACTGCCCCTGCCATCAAGGGTGCGTTTCAAAATTGGGGCGTTGTACGCCGTACGCCCCGGAGTGAACCTCCGGGCTAGGAACGACGCCCCGTAAACGGGGCTTTTGCGGCTGCGGGTACCCCAAAGCCGGGTTCACCCGGCGTCGTTTCGTAGCCCGGCGACTTCAGCCGGGCGTGGGCCGTCTGCCACGCGACAAATTTTCCGGCGACAACGCAATGCGCCCCAGAATTGGAACACACCCACTGCCCCTGCCATCAAGAGTGTATTTCAATCTCGGGGCGAAGCCCCAACATGACGAGAATCGCCCCTTTCCATCTTC
>WGCR01000038.1 GCA_015493675.1 Anaerolineae bacterium | reverse complement strand
GGGCCAGACAGCGTCGAGGCTGGCGGGGATATCCGAATCAGTGCGTTGTTCCTGAGGTGGTGGGGCGGTGATGGCAGCAGAAAGGGATTGCGCCACTGTCATGGCCGCCACCGGATCTGGGCTGGCGACCTGGGCCAGGACCAGGAAGGGGCGAGCCAGACGGCGGAGGGAAGAAGTGTAGATTTGGGCCACCAGTTGCGCCTGGGGATCGATAAAGCGCCGGCTCTGCTGGCGGCCATAATCCTGCTTTTGCCAATCGCCCGCGGTTTGGGCGATGCCGGCGGCGCGGGCCACATCCTGATTTTCCTGTGCGCTCAATTGCGTCGGCTGCAGATGCAGGTTGATAAGAATGGGACTATCGTAATGGCCCAAAGCCTGGAAAGGGAGAAGAAAACTACCCGCCGGCCGGTTCAGGGGATGCACGACATAGGCGTCGCCGCCCAACCAGGTGAGCGGAACGACCTCCTCGTGTTGTCGCAGCTCGATAATAGCGGATTTGGAGAAGGGCGTCAGCAGACGTTGGAGCTCCTCGCTACTGGTGATCGGCTCCAGAGGCAGGCCGAAGGCGACGCCCAGGCGGTGGAGCTGCTTACCCAGCTCTTGCCCAGCTCGCTGTCGATGTTCGGGCCGGGCGGCGATGCGGGCCAGAAGGGCTACTCGCAATACGCCTCTATCGGGACGATAAAAGTATCGCAGGCTAAAGGCCGCTCTCTGCCAACGCCAGAGGGCCTCGATGAATTGAGTCTGACGGGCCAGGATTTCTTGCACCTTTTCCGTCTTTCGTTCTCCCACCAGCGTGTGATCTTCCAGGAAGTCGGGCAGGTAGGGAAAAGTGAAAGCAAGAATAGCGCTATTCGATAGGAGTGAAAGGTATGGTGGAGTCATAATCATGGCGCCAGTTGTGTTCTAAAGCCCTCTGAAACAAGCAATCAACCGTTCACTATCATAATTACGGCAATGACGACAACTAGAACTGCTATCGCTATGAGGACAATGGTGTACATCCGAGCCGAGCTTTTAATGCGCTCGATCTCTTGCTCCTTGAGTTCGATGGACTGCTGGGCCTCAGCAATCTCCTTCAGGGCCTGAGATAATTGGCGTTGGGCGGCCAATAACTCCGCCGGAGGAACGTTTTCATCGGTCAATTGGGTGATGGGTTCATAGCCTGATTCAGAAGGAGCTTGCCGGGCCTGCGTTCTCATTTCTTGCGCAGACTGCATGGCATTGGCAAATTCCTTCTTTATAGATGTGTATTTCTGCAGGGGCGGAAGCAATTCATCAGGAATAGCTACGGTTGTATTCGTCACGATCTAATGCTCCTTGACAAGAAGAGTTAGCGGATTGAATGAGCTGATCGATTTTGGGAATCAAGTCTTGCGCCTTGCCATGAAGTCGCAGCGTTTCTTCGTGGCTGGAAAAAACCAGCGCCATCTCCTTTTCGGTGGCATGCAGGGAGCGCGTCATTTTATCGGTGAAGTCAGCGGCGCTACGCTCTTCTTCCCGGGCCAGGGAACGGAATTTGGCCGCCTCGGTGATATAGGTGTATTGCTTCTGCAGCGCTTCCAGAACCTCTTCGGCGTCTGATTCGTGAGGATTGAGGTACCTGCTGTTAATATCGCGGGCAGCGTCATCCTGCCAGATGCCCGCGATATCCTGTCGTAATTCACGCAAATCTCGATTTTTCCTGGCAAATTTCCAAAGTGTTTCTTCCATGCTTTTTTCTCTTCTGAGGGGACTTGCGTTAGGCCAGTTGTTAGAGCAACCCTGTACGGTCAAAGTCAGCCAGCCTGGCGATGCGATAATTCAAATCTTGGCGACTGAGGATAAGGAGACGCTGGGCGGACTCGAAAAAACGGTCGGCGCGATGATGGGCGTTGGATGCGGTGTCCAGGGCCTGAAGGTCTTTTTGGGTGTGGATCACCATCTTTTCGGCGGCATTTACAGCACTTTCGGCGTGTTGGTCAGCCTCGAATATGAATTTGAGGGCGGCGTTGGCGTAATCAAGGCTGCGTTCCGCCTCCGCTACTGCTTGTTCGGCGCCATCGACAGCATTTTCGGCGATGGATACGGCCTGTTTGGCGGCGGAAACACTCCCTTTACAGCAGGCCACGCGGGCCTGGGCATGTTCGAATTCATGCTGAGCCGCCTTAAGCTCCTCTATTGCGCGTTCTACCCGGATTTCAGCAAGATGCACGCGGGTTTCCGCCTGGTGCACAGCGCTCCGTAGCGAACCGCAATTGCGATTTTCTTTGCTCTGCACACAACTGTTGTATCGATCCACTGCCGCGTTGTACGCCCAAACTGCATGTTCATACGCAGATTGCGCTTCATCCAGCTCTTCTTGCGCCTCCAACAGTCTCTGCGCAGCCCAGCTCAACCACTCTTCCGCTTTATGCAGTTCACGCTGCCAATGATCTAGCGTTTGCTGAGCGTCCTTTTTTTTCTGCAAGCAGGTTCTGAGAAGATCATCACAGCGATGCTTTGCCGCCTGACACTCCGACAACCACTTTTGCACATCGCTTTTGTAACGCTGGACGTGATCGTAATCGTCCTGGGCGTGAGTGAGCGTGATAGTGGCGCGGCGAGAGATGGTCTGGGCGCGTTGCATCTCACGGCGTTGGATAGCGGCAGTGGCGGCGATGGTTTCTCGCCCTTCAATCAGCCACTCGGTGCAACTTTCTTGCAGATCCCCCAGGGCGGTCATCAGCACGCGGGGGTGAATGCGTTTCATAATCCCTCGCGCCGGTTATATTCTCGCAGATATTCGATGCGCTCATCCAGCATGGCGGAGATGCGTTGTGTTCGGGTCAGATATTCCCGAAACCTTGCAGTTGTTACCGACCAATACTTTCTGAATTCATCGGCGGCATCGCCGGTATAGACGGAATTCAATGCTTGTGAGCGTTGCTCCATAACTCGAAATTCCGTATTCAATTCTTTGAGATGCCTATCCAGGGACTTTCGGTAATCCTCCAGCCCTTTCAACAACGAGCGGGTGTCTACGCTAGACATGACAGCCTCCTATTTGCCAGAAAGATAACGTTCCAGAGCGTTGATTTTGATGGACAGGAATTCGACATAGCGTGGCCCATCTGATCTGTCGTAATGTTGCAACATTTCCAACAAGGGCTCCCATTGCCTATCATAGGCTTTACGCATGTCGTCGCGCCACATGGGGCTGACATGATCATGGCTTTTTTGCAGATCGTGCATCGACCGGCGCAGCGCCATATTGAAGCGAATCAACTGATCGCGAAACCTCAAAAGATGATCGAGCTGCTCATTCATCACACAATCCTCCGGGGAGATAACCGGGCGGCGAGGTCTCGAAGCTGCTCCTCTAGAGAGGGCATGCCCGGTTGCTGTTTGGTGGAGTAGGGTTTGAATCGGATGGCGTTATCGGCCTCGACATTGAAGTAGAGAGCGTTGACGGGCGTGGGGCCTTCCAGTTGCAGGCGGGCGGCCTGCCGGCTACGGACAAAGGTGTGAGAGGCGTCCTCGGACATTTGCGTGGCGACCCGATGTTTGAAATGACTGAGACCGCGACGCTGATCCACCACCGTGGACATGGAGGAAACGCCAGAGAAATTCAATGAACAATGCACGCCCAGGGCAGGGCCTTCGGAAAAGATGCTGGCGAATTTCTCAGCCAGAGGCGAGGGCTCCATGCCATAAGTTCCCATACGCTGCCGCAACTGTGCGATGCGATTCAATTCGGAGCCGATGAAAAATATCTCCGGTTGCCGCGTTTGATCTTTCGAAGAAAGGGTTTTGCGCCATTCAATCTCGAGATTCAAATCGTCCAGCATCTCTTCAATATCATCATGTTCCCGACTAAACTTCACTTCGAAGGAGATGGGCAGCAGTAACTTCTGCACGACTTGTTCCAGCGTTTCTCCCCAGGGCGTTTCCGGGATGCTGGCGTCGAAGATGACGAAGCGAATTTTCTTGGGAGGCGCATTGACGGCCAGGCTGGCGATGATGCTGGCCTGCATCCCATAGCATTCGGGATTGGCGTTGCCCGCGATCATAATGTTTTCCATGACGCCGCGCTTGATGATCATGCGGGCCTGGCCCCGAACCGAGAAATCTTGCCCCAGCCAGGTGATAAAGGGATGCTCGCCCGCGAACCAATCGGGCACATTGAAACCGCCTCGCCACAGCGGTTTGCGGGCAATGCGTGAGATTTCGACAGGATCGGGCCAATCTGGCAGGCGTAAAAGCGTCTGGAATTGGGGATTTTCGAGAAGAGCGGGTTGCTTTTTGCCGTCGAAGATGATGCGCGAAGGCAATTGGACGTCCCCTTGCGTTGCTTTGTCCGCCAATGAATCCAGCACCTGCTCTCGTTCATCGGTGGAAAGATAGGCCACTTTGCCTGCGATATTGGCGCTATCATCGCCGCTGCGATCATTGATAACGATCTTGCCGGGCAGGTTGCAGGTGGAGGCGATAAGCGCCTTGCCCTTCCGCCCGAATTCGGTCAGCGCCAGAATGTCATCGCTGGCCATTTGCATTGCCACGCGCAGATGGAAGTTGCCAAATATTTTCTGGCGGTGCATCATGTTGGCGGCGCCAAAATGCTGAGACCCCAGGAACATGTGGATGCCCACGCTGCGGCCCTGGGCCGCCAATTGCAGCAACATGTCCGAAGCCACACCATCGCGATCTCCTTCGAACAGTTCCTGATACTCGTCCACCAGCAACAAGATGCGGGGGAGATTGCCCATAGGCTGCCCTTTTCGCCGATATTCGGTGAAGTCGCGCACGCCCGATTCGGCGAAGAGATCGTTACGTCGCTCTTTTTCGGTGATGAGTTCGGCCAGGACGCTGCGAGAGAGTTCAGGCGAGGAGCGCAATGACACCACCTCGGCGTGGGGCAGATTGCGGTAGGGTTGAAACTCCACGCCATCTTTGCCATCGATGAGATACAATCGCAATTCTTCCGGGCTGTAGCGAGTGGTGAGGCCCGCAATCATAACATGATAGAGATTTGATTTGCCGGCACCGGTCATGGCTCCCAAGACGCCATGAGAGCAAGGACGGCCATCCTTTGCCCCGAACCAAAGCGTTAGTGGTCGATCCGCCCCGTGGATGCCCACCTGGGTTTCTATGAACTCGGTGGCGTCACCCTGCCACCACAACTCGGGCGAGGTGTTACTTTCTGACAACTCATCCCACTTGATGGTGCGTTCCGGCGGCTTGCTATCTTTGAGCGCCTGGAACAATTGCTTTTGCAACTCTGCCGGCGGTGCAGTATCCACATGTAGCTTGATACCGTCGGTAGCAGGCATCTGCATGCCACTGACATCGAACACCGCCAGTCGCTCGAATTGCTGAAAATTCATGTCGCGGGGCATTTCATAATCGGGGTTGTAGTGGATGAACAAATAGACGCCCGCTTCATGCCCCGTATTGCCGATCTTGAGCAGCGCTTCGATGGCCCTGCGATCAAAGCCCTTGGGGAAATTGGCGGCAAAAACCATGTTGTAGTTCTCATTGACCCGCATGGTGTTGGGCACTTGCTCGAAGGAGGTGACGGAGGCGTCGAGATAGGTTTCGATGATGCGTTGCGTTTCTACGATCACTTCCTCCAAGTCTCGATACACATCGCCGCTGCTTTCTCTCACCTTGGGCAGGTAGCGCCGCATCGGAAAGGCCCGTCCCGCCCCGGATGGATCCAGCAAGGTGTAGCGGGCCTGATGGGGCAGCATGAGGGCTGTACGGATGATCAGGGATTGAAGCACAGAAAGGCCAATCCCCGCAGAAGGGCCTCCTGCACGGATGACGATGGTCTTCTTTTGTGAAATGAAGGGCAGAAATCCTGGCACAAGCGCCCGATTAGATGGCGGCGATTCCTTGAGATCGCCCACGCGCAGCCAGGGGGTTTCGTGTAGATCGGTGGGGACCCAGTCGCGCCAGCGAGATGCTTCATCCCACCCCGCTACGTAGTCTGCGGGCATGGTTGCCAGCAACGCCCGCAGTTGCTGGTATTCCGTGGTGATGAGGGGGTCATAGTAATCCGCGATCTTGTCCGCCTGTTGCACGCCATAGGCGGCCAGGGCGGCGGCGCGCAGACGGGCCTGACGCAGTTTCATGGCCTCCTCAGCTATTTGCGATTCCAAAAGCGGAATCTTTTCTTTTCCAAACATAATGCTCCTCTCGGTGTTGTTGGAGAGATGGGATGATGACTCAAATACTGGCGTGGCAGAGGAACCACGTCATCCTGGCAATCTTGTTGTTCGTTGGCATGGCGTCTCTATCTACCTGATACTCAGATCGTCAATTCGAATACTGTTTGAATAGATGCTGAGGCCAAATGGCGCCCCTGTCTCGCGTTGGCCGTAGATTATTTTGCCAGCAAGCTGCCCATCGTCATATATCCTATACGTATTGCCAGACACCTCTAGTTGGATTCGGCTGCCTGACCTGTTAACCTGGAATTTGCTTGATGAGGAAATTAGTTTCCATTCATTTTCTTTGAAACCATACCACTGAATACGCGTCGGGCCATAGTAGTCTATTTCCATTAGCGCCTGGAAAGTGGGGGAAAAGAAAAAGCGAACCTCAGAAGGGTTATCAAAACCTTTTCCCTCATGACTGGACAACGTGAATTCCAGAGTGTAGTTATCCAGTG
>WGCR01000037.1 GCA_015493675.1 Anaerolineae bacterium | reverse complement strand
TGTTCAGTAGTCGGATCAATCGACTTTGTAGATGGGGCCCGGCTCCCGGGCGATGACGTACTTCATGCCGCCCACCGAGCGAGCCATGCCTTTCAGCTCCATCATGGCCAGGGCGCTGCTGACCTGCTGCACGGGCAGGCCCGCTTCGCGGCGGATGTCATCCACGTGCCGCGGTTCTCGCCCGAGCAGCTCCAGCAATTGCGCCTCGACCGGGTCCTCGGGCAAGGCCAAACGGGCGTCGACGTATTGCGCCACCTGGGTGAGATTCAGCGCTTCGAGCACGTCATTGACTTCGGTGACTGGCGTAGCGCCGTCCTTGATCAGACGGTTGGGGCCTTCGCTGTTGGGAGAGAGGATGCCGCCGGGCACGGCAAAAACCTCGCGCCCCTGTTCCAGCGCCTGTTTGGCGGTGATGATGGCGCCTGAATTCCAGGGACATTCCACCACCAGCACGCCGAGGCTCAGCCCGCTTATGATGCGGTTGCGGGCGGGAAAGTTACGAGCTTCCGGCGGCGCGCCCAGGGGTTGTTCGCTGACAAGGGCGCCGTTTTTGATAATATCGGCAGCCAGTTGGCGATGTTCGGGCGGATAAATCTGGTCGAGGCCATTGGCCAGCACGGCGATGGTGCGGCCGCCTGCGTCCAACGTTGCCTGATGCGCCGCTGCATCGATGCCGCGGGCCAGACCGCTGACGATAACCACGCCCGCCCGGGCCAGATCCGCCGTCAATCTACGAGCGACTTCCTTGCCGTACGTGGTGGCGCGACGGGTGCCGACCACAGCTACGGCCCATTCATCTTCGGGCAGCAGCTCGCCGCGCAGGAAAAGAACGGGCGGCGGGGCGTCGATGCGGCGCAGGCTGGCGGGATAGTCGGGATCATCCCATGTGAGCGCTCGCACGCCAGAGGCCTCCAGTCGGGCCAGCTCTGCATCCAGGTCCAGGGTCTCGCGGGCGGCCAGCAGATTGCGCAGCGCCCGCTGATCCAGGCCCACGTCGATGAGCTCCCGCTTGGGCGCGCGCCAGGCCGATTCGACATCGCCGAAAACATCCAGCAACGCCCGTAACTTCTTGGCTCCCACGCCCGGAACCTTGTTGAATCCAAGCCAGTATTTCAGCATGAGCGGCAAAAATTGCCCGCCGGAGCGCGGCGGGCGGGTGAACAATGTGGCAAGAGGATAAATGGGATTGCGGGGTTTGTCAAGCCGCACTACGCATGTTGCGCCTGCACTGCGGTAATGGCCACGGTGTTGACGATGTCATCGACGGTGCAGCCGCGGCTAAGGTCATTGACCGGTTTGCGCAGGCCTTGCAGCACCGGCCCGATGGCGATGGCGCCTGTCTCCCGCTGTACGGCCTTGTAGGTGTTGTTGCCGGTGTTCAGGTCGGGGAAGATGAGCACTGTGGCCCGGCCGGCGACTTTGGAACCGGGCATTTTCTTCTGTCCCACCACCGGATCCACCGCTGCGTCGTATTGCATGGGCCCTTCGAGAAGCAGGTCTGGACGACGTTCTTTGGCCAGCTCGGTGGCCTTGCGCACCCGTTCCACCTCCTCGCCGTGGCCCGATTCGCCCGTAGAGTAAGATAGCATGGCCACGATGGGTTCGATGCCAAACATCTGCGCTGTCTCGGCCGAGGCGATGGCGATCTCGGCCAGTTGCTCGGCGGTGGGCTTGGGCACTACCGCACAATCGCCATATACCAGCACCCGGTCTTCCAGGGCCATAAAGAATACCGAAGAGACGATGCTGAATCCGGGCTTGGTCTTGATGAACTCGAAGGCCGGACGCAGGGTGTGGGCGGTAGTGTGCGCCGCGCCCGACACCATGCCATCAGCATGGCCCTTGTACACCATCATCGTGCCATAATAAGCGACGTCCAGCATGATGTCGGCGGCCTGTTCGGGCGTCAGGCCCTTGTGTTTGCGTAATTCGTAATAAGTGTTGGCGTAATCGTCGAAATACGGGGAGGTCGCCGGATTGATGATGTCGACTTTATCTTCCGGGAGATTGAGCCCCAGGCGGCGAATAAGCGCCCGCACTTCATTTTCATTTCCCAACAGGGTGATATCGACAACGGCCTGCTCCAGCAGCGTTTCGGCCGCCTGAAGAATGCGTTCATCATTCCCTTCGGGCAACACGATATGCTTTTTGTCCGACTTGGCCTGCTGCATGATGTTGTAGAGGAACATGCGGGGCGGAATGCCGCGCGGTTTGATATCGGCGTAGCGTTTGATCAATGTTTCCACATCAGCATAATGCCGGAACAGGCGCAAGCTGGCGATGATTTTGTTCTTTTTGTCCACCGTGATATAAGAGCGCACCTCGCGCAGATGACTGGCGGTCTCGAATGTTTCTGTATCCACCGCCACGATGGGCAGTGTGCTGGGCAGGCCGTCCAGCAGCCGTTTGACGGTGGGGGCGGGGCGTTCGCCTGTGGTCAGCAAAATGCCCGCCAGCCGGGGATAGTTGCCCGAAGCATGGGCCTGAAGCGCGCTCAGAATCACATCGCCCCGGTCGCCGGGCGTGACCAACAACGCCCATTTGCGCAGCCGATCCAGATAGTGATCCATCTGCATGGCGATGATCATGTATTCATACACCAGATAATCCAGCAAATCGCTGCCGTAAAGCACCTCCGCCCCCAGGTGTTGCACCACTTCATCCATGCTGGGACTTTCCAGGTCTTTATCTGCGGGAATCACGCCCAACACCTCCGCCTCCGCAGGCAGAGAGGCTTTCAGCGTCGCCCGCACATCGTGGAGCTTATCCGGGTCCACCCGGTTGACGATGGTGCCCAACAACTGATTCCCCTTGCGCTTGAAAGATTCCACGGCCATCAGGATGGGACTGACGATCTCATCGACATTCTCTTTGGCGCCGCTGGCCAGCAGCAATACCGGACTGCCCAGCGATTGCGCCAGCTCCACATTGATATCGAAATCCAGCGCAGCGCTCTCGGCGGAAAGATCGGAGCCGATGATGAGCACAAAATCGCTCTTGCTCTCCAGCGCCTTGTATTTGGCAATCACGCCGTTGATCAGTTCATCATGATCCCCCTGGGCCAATAAATCCAGCGCTTCGATTTGTCGCCAGGCGTACGTTTCCTCGTAATCCCAGGGAAGATGAAAATACTTCAGCAGCAGATCGATATTTTTGTCGATGCGATCCGGCCCCTGGCATTTGATGATGGGACGAAAAACGCCCACGCGCTGAGATCGTCGCAGTAACAAATCCATGATTCCCAGCGAAACCAATGATTTTCCGCAATGGGATTCAGTGGTGGAAAGATAAATTGATTGATATTCCATTTATAAACGCCCTCCAAGGGGATAAAGCAACAAAGATGGCCTGATTGTACCAATAATTTTTGAGAGATGAAAATGACAGACGTCATATTATCCCTGCGCCAGTTGCATCAGCGTGGCGGCGTCGAAGGGATTTTGGCCCTGCTGCAAGGCCCGAATCCAGGCCCGTCGCGCGGGCGCATCATGCGCGTAAGCGGCGGGGTTGGCTGTCTGATAGTGATCGAGGAAGTACTGGAAATCGGAGATGGCGCCCTCGAAATCGCCCAACTGCGCCCGCACAATGCCCCGTGAATCATGACTGGCGCCGCTGGGGTCCAGCTCGACGGCCTTGTTGCAATAGGGCATGGCTTTTTGCGGCTGCTGCATCAGGGCCAGCGTCCAGCACAGGGCGTTGTTCACGCCCGGCGAATCAGGAGCCAGCTCGTAGGCCCTTTCAAACTCGGTCAGGGCCACCTCCAGATGCTCCGGGTCTGATTTGCTGAGGGCCAGCCCCAGATTGTAGCGCCCGCTGGCGTCGTCCGGCAACAAGGCCACCACGCGGCGCAGATCGGAAATGGCCCGCTCCAGGTCGCCAGGAGCGTTGCGCTGCATATACGCGGCGCTGCGGTTGTTCAGGGCCGAGACGAAACCGGGGGTGAGATCAATGGCCCGGGTGTAATAAGCGATGATTTCATCCAGATCGGCGTCGGGCTTGCGGTCATCGAGCAGCGCCAGATAGAACATGACGATGTCCAGCCCTTTTCCTCCCGGAGGATAGTGTCGCAGCGCCTGCCTGAAGGCTTTTTCCGCTTTGTCATAGTCTCCGTTCATATAGGCGACCTGCGCCATCGCAACCAGCGCCAACCACCGCACCTCTTCCGGCAAATCGGTGTTGATGGTCGCATTCAGATCGGCAAAATCATCCAATATATGGCGGACTTCCTGCGGGCTGGCGTCTTTTTCGAGCGGGGTGACACGCGCCAGCACCCGTCCGCTGTCATACTCTCCCCAGATGATCAGTGATGCGTTTTGCGCCCGACCCAGCTTTTCGGCCTGCTCTTGGGTGGGGATGACCTCGGGGATGGGCTGCACCCGCACATCGTCCATGCCCGAGGTCGCGAATTGCTCTCGCAACGCCTCGACCAGCCGCCCTGCCACGTTGTAGCCCAGCTTCTCACCGCCGTAGTTGGCGAACTGCCCGATGAGGATGAGTGTTTCGCCCGGCGCGGCGGTGGGGCCCAGGGCGATGGTTGCTGTGTAGGGGGGCTCGTCCGCGTTGCGCATTTCCCACGCCAACAGCGCCGCCAGCGCGATGAAAAGAATGACGCCCCCTATCAGCAGCCAGCGCCAGGGCAAAGCGCGTCCAGGAGATGAGGCGTTTTCGGCGGGCGGGGAGACTGGCGCCGTCTCCCCGCCCATGCGCGTCACCCCGGTCGGGAGAGACGTCTCGGGCGCAAAACCCGCAGCCAGTAGCAACT
>WGCR01000036.1 GCA_015493675.1 Anaerolineae bacterium | reverse complement strand
CCCCTCGGGCGTTTTTTCCTTATCCAGCATCAGCTCCTGCACCTCATCGACAAAAGGCTTGTAGACGCCTTCGATGATGCGATTGCCCCATCCGGCCAGCCATCCCGAAAGAGAATGTCGGACCGGAAGCGGGCTTTTGCCGGTGATCAATGCGGCTTCTGCCGTATGACAGGCGATTTTTGCATCGGAGACCGTCATCAGTCCTTTCAGTCCGCCGATGTGATCCAGATCGGCGTGGGTGATGATGATGCGGTTTAGATCTGCAGGCTGAACGCCCGCGGCCTTGAGTTCGTCCAGCAATTTGTTGAATGTCCAGGGATAGCCGGTGTCGATCAGTGTGGGACCGCCCTCCCCCGTCCACAGAAAGACATTGACATTGCTCAGTTCAATACGAATCAGATGGGGTCGGACTGCTTCCATGAGGCTCCTTGCTGGTGATTTCTTTGATGATTTTGATGCCGGCGCTGGCTCCGATGCGAGTGGCGCCAGCATCGATCATCGCCCGGGCGTCGCGGGCGCTACGGATGCCGCCGGAGGCTTTGACGCCCATATCGCTTCCCACTACCCGACGCATCAGGGCCACATCCTCGGCCGTGGCGCCTTTGCTGGCGAACCCGGTGCTGGTTTTGACGAAATCTGCGCCCGCGGCCTTGGCGATCACACAGGCTTCCACCTTCTCCTCCTCTGTCAGCAGGGCGGTCTCGATGATGACTTTGACGGTATGGCCCTGGGCTGCGGCCACGACGCCAGCGATGTCCTGCTCCACCAGTCGAAAATTTCGGCTTTTGAGCGCCCCGATGTTGATAACCATGTCGAATTCGGATGCGCCTGCCTCCAGCGTCAGGTGCGTCTCGTAGGCCTTGGCCTCGGCCAGCGTGGCCCCCAGCGGAAAGCCGATGACCGTGGCCACCATGGGGTTGGCTCCCGCCAGCAATCGACTCGCCAGGGGAACCCATGTGGGATTGACGCACACCGAGGCAAAGCCAAATTCGATGGCTTCGGAGCAAAGTTGTCGTATCTGTTGCTCTGTGGCCTCGGGTTTGAGCAGGGTGTGATCGATGTATCCTGCGATGTCGGTGGGAATGTAGTCCACGCCCAGTTTTGAGCTGAGGCGGCTGGCGCCCAATGCGATCATTTCCCGCGCAACTTCGGGGTGATGGCTGATGCAATGGCCGTCGCAAGCTTTGCCGCAGATAGTGCAGAAATGCTGCTCGGGCTGTTGCGAGATGACAGAAATGACCTCTCGGGTAATGAGGGTGGTCAGGTGTTCGATGTCGTATTGTCGGGCCACGGGAAAGCTCCTTTGATTTAGCCATTGGCTTTGCTGAAACGCTGTTCGATGGCGGTGATTTTAGCCACGCGGCGGGCGTGGCGTCCTTCGCCCCAGGGGGTTTGCAACCATGTTTTGACGATGGCTTTGGCCATGTTCTCATCGATCATGCCTGCGCCCAGGGTGAGAACATTGGCGTGATTGTACTCTCGGGCGTTGTGAGCTGTGACGATGTCGTAGCACATGCTGGCCCGCACGCCCGGCGCCTTATTGGCCGCCATGGCCGAACCGATGCCGGCGCCGTCGATGATGATGGCGGCTTCGGCCTTGCCCTGCATGACCATGCTGGCGGCGGAGAAGGCGAAGTCGGGATAATCCACGCTCTCTTTGCTGTCTGTCCCCAAGTCGACGGGCGTGTAGCCCAGCTCTCTCAGCCAGGGGATGAGCTGCTGCTTGAGCTCATAACCGCCATGATCGGACGCAATGGCGATGATGCGCGATGCCGTGGTCGCAGCAGGCCTGGAGACATCTGTCGGGGACTCACCGGCGTCTTCTGCCAGCACATCCAGCAAAATGCGACGCACCAGGGCGCGGATTTCCTGTTCATCTGGGCTCACGGCTCGGGCTCCATATCGGGATGCTGAAGGAACTTGAGGTGTTTGAATGGATAGTAGATCAACCAGGCTTTACCGATGATAAAATGTTTTTGCAGCGGCCCCCAACTGCGGGAATCGCTGGAGCCGGTGCGGTTATCGCCCATGACAAAATATTCATCGTCGCCCAGGGTGACGGGGGCCATGGCGTCGCTGCTTTTGTTTTGAACATAGTCTTCCGGCGGCAGCGGCCTGCCATTGATGAAAACCTGGCCGTTTTGGATGGCGATGGTTTCTCCCGGCTGGCCGATGATGCGTTTGACGAAATCTCGCTCCGGGCCATAGGGATATTGGAAGACGATGATATCGCCCCGCTCTGGCTTTCCCAGAAAATAGCTGAGCCGACTGACGATGAGCCGATCGCCCTGGATCAGGGTGGGAACCATGCTGCTGCCTTCGACGACAAAGTTCTGAAAGATGAACGTGCGGAAGAAGACAATCAGCAGGCCCGCCAACACCAGGGTTTGCAGCGTCTCCCAGATGACGCTGCTCGCGGAGCTCTTTTTCGATCGAGGCGTCGGGATATCGGTTGCCGCTACTTCCCGGACAGCCACCGCGGGCGGCTCGGGAATGTCCTCCCAGCTATCCTGGGGCGGGGATGGTGCAGCGGTGGGGTCGAAGTCAGATGTGTCGGGCACGAAATTTCCTCAATGTTGTGGAAGAAAGCAAGTGCATTATAGCACCTTTCAACAGGGCGGAGCAAAGGGTTTTCACTTTCAGACGCGAAGCATCCCACCATCGGCAGGCGGGATGCTTGAAAAGATATGGGTGTGTCCAAAATGAGTTGGAGGTCGAGGCTGGCGAACGCAGGACCGCTTTCAAGACCTCCGGGAGGTGGGTGATAATTTGTTTGCTGCCTGTCATCTTTTCGCCAGGCAAGAATGAAAATTTTCTCCACGGCCTTTACACCCGCCTCCCGGAGGTCGGGGTATAGCGCCCTACAAGCTGGAGGGCGGCCTACGCAGCTCAACCGAAAATGGACACACCCAAAAGGTGTTCATTTGGAAACCAGGAGGCGGATGCGCGGGTTACACAAGCTGCCGTCCGAAAGGGGCCAGAGCCAGAGGGATGAGTTTGAAGTGCTGTTTGGCAAAGGGCAGTCCGATGATGGTGATAGCCAGAATGACGCCCGAGACAAGATGCACCAGTGCAATTCCCCAGCCGAAGAGAAGAATCCAGATGACGTTGAAGATAATGCTCAGGAGGAAGCCTGCGTTTTCTGTGGCCACCACCTCTTTGCCGAAAGGAGACAGGTTGGCCACGCCAATTTTAATGGATTGGATGCCGAAAGGAATGCCGATGATGGTGAGCATCATTGCCAGTCCACCGAAAATATAGCCCAGGCTGGCAAAGAAGCCGCCGAAGATGAGCCAGATGATATTGCCGAGGCAGGTCATTGTGAGAGGATGTCTCCTTGAATGAAGTGAGTGTTTGTTATTTTTTAATACGCTTGATCGACCTGCAAGGTTTCTTCATGCCCGGATTGTTTCTACGTGAGTTGCGAAAAACGGCTGCTCCCTGGATTTCGAAAAGGCCAAAGAAGATTGCTGTTTTTTCAGAGACCAGATCAGCGATTATCATGCAATTTTCATCTTGATATGCTACAATAAATTGCACCTGCGGGATGCTCTCGGGAGTTTTTATCTACTCGTTCGTATTCGCTCACGCTTTTATCTTAATTCGTAAAGCCCGGCGCTGGAACACTGCCTGGGGTCACTCATGATTTGGAGGTTGGCATGTCTCGGAAGTTTGTGATTGGAATATTCATTGCAGGATTGTTGTTGGTGGCGTTTTCTCTGGTGGGATGCAATAAAACGCCCGACACGCCCGATGTTGCCACCATCGTGGCTGAAGCGGTGGCCGCTACTGAGGCCGCCAAACCGACGGCGACAGCGGTTCCGCCCACGCCCACCGCGCTTCCGCCTACGGATACGCCGGTTCCGCCCACCCACACCCCTACCGCCGTCCCTACCGATACGCCGACGCCGGCTCCCACGGATACGCCGACGCCAGCCCCGACAGACACGCCGACCCCCACGGCAGAGCCTGTTCAGGTTTCGATGAATAAAACGGTCAACTTGCGCAGCGGGCCCGGCGTCAACTATCTTGTGGCCGGTAAAGGGCAAAAGGGAAATCAATTCGTCGTGTTGGGCAAGGCCGAGATGAAGGATGGCGTCTGGTGGCAGATCGATCTAGGGGAGGGCAAGACGGCCTGGGTGCGGGAGGATCTGGTAAGTGCGTCCGGGCCAGTGGAAGGCGTCGAGACAGTGGTTGAGCTGCCGCCCACGCCCGCAGTGACGCCCACACCCAAACCGCCGGCCGGGCCTCGCGGGGTCATGCTCTACTCCAACGCCAATCTCGACGCCCAGCAGTGGGAGCTGTGGGAATACAATTTTGGTACGGGCGGAAAGCGCCTGCTGCATCCCTGGCGCACCGAAGTGGATTTCAGCCCCGATGGCAAACAGATCGCCTATTATGCCTGGCCCGGCGACAAAGGGCGAGAGAATGTGGGCATCTGGATCATGAACAGCGACTACACCAACGAGCATCGCATTCTTCCCGGCGGCGCATACCCCTCCTTCAGTCCCGGCGGCGATCGGTTGGCGGTGATGGGAGATCAGATATACATCGTCAACAGCGATGGCGGTGGACTGCGACCGCTCATTCAGGGCGAATACCCCGACTGGTCGCCCGTGGATAACCGGATCGTCTTTCGTAATTGTTTCGGCGGCGATTGCGGCATCTGGATCACTGACGCCGATGCCGGTGGCAAGGTGCGATTGACGACCGGCGGCAGCGATGGTCAGCCCGCCTGGTCTCCCAATGGCAAGCAGATCGCCTTCATCAGTCAGGAAGAGGGCAATTTCGAGATTTACGTCATCAATGCCGACGGCAGCGGGCGCAAACGTCTTACCAATCGTCTGGCTTCCGACGGCCTGCCGGTCTGGTCGCCCGATGGCCAGTGGATTGCCTGGCGCAGCGACGAGGGCGGGACCTGGGGCATCTGGGTGATGCGCCCCGATGGATCAGCGCAGCGACGCCTTTTCGATGCTCCTGTTCTTCCGGTCTGGTTTTTTGAGAAAATGGCCTGGCGCCGGTAAATCGATCTCGCTCCAATATCAACAGAAGCCCCCGACCATTGGCTTGTCCCGATGCGGGGGCTTTTTTGATGTTTGGAGTAACTGCTAACGTACTTGATTTTTGGCCACAAGAAGCCACGAAG
>WGCR01000035.1 GCA_015493675.1 Anaerolineae bacterium | reverse complement strand
GATTTAGCCTTTAATCATTGTTCATTAATCTTTGAGCTTTGTCAGCAGCATGATGCCAGGCGCGAGCAAAGACTTTCTTGTTCCCGATATTGGCTCCACTGAAAAAAAGGTTATTTCACCACGGAGACACGAAGGGTACGGAGAAAATACTAGCAGTTCACAGAGAAATTCCTCTCCAAACCTCGCCTTTTTCTTCCTCCGTGCACTCTGTGCCTCCGTGTTGAAGGTTTTTTTAGTATAGCCGATATTGGCTAATGAATTTCTGCTGATCTCTGCGCCCTTTGCCACACCACACTCCTACAATTTTCCTCTAACACTCAATTCCCTAACATTATCCAATGACCAGCATTGTTTTAGTCTCCCACAGCGAAACCCTCGCCCGAGCCGTCAAGGAGTTGGCCGACCAGCAAACCCAGGGCAAGGCCCGCATCGTCGCGGTCGGCGGCACTGGCGATCCCGATCATCCCTTTGGCACCGACGCCATGGCCATTTTGGACGCCATTCAGTCTGTTTACGACGATGATGGCGTGCTGGTGCTCATGGATTTGGGCAGCGCCGTCATGAGCGCCGAGATGGCTGTGGAGTTTATGGACCCGGAGCAGGCGGTCCGTGTGCAGCTCAGCGCCGGGCCATTCGTCGAAGGCACCATGGCCGCGGCCGTGCAAGCTTCCATCGGCGCGAATCTGGAATCAGTGGCCCGGGAGGCGATGGAGGCTATGGGCCCGAAACGCGAAGCGTTGGGCGCGGCTGAGCCTGTTGCGGCTCCCATGCCCGCGGAGAGCGCAGCATCCGCTGAGACGGTCTCCGCCACGGTCACGCTGGTCAATCCGGCGGGGCTGCATTTCGGGCCGGCGGTGCAATTCGTGCAGATGGCCGCCGCGCATCAGGCCGACATCCAGGTGCGCAATCGCACCACCGGCGCCGGGCCGGCCGACGCCAAGCGATTCAATCAGGTGCTGGCCCTGGGCGCGGAGAAAGATCACGAGATCGAAATCACGGCCAGCGGGCCCGACGCCGGGGACGCGGTGGCCGAACTCGCGGCCCTGGCCCAATCGGGCTTTGGCGAGATGGAAGAAGCCGCGGGGGAGGAGGTCACTGTCCGGGCGGAGCGGCCGGAACTGCCCGCAGGCGGCGCACGGGTGATTTCCGGCATCCCCGCCTCGCCCGGCGTCGCTTTGGGAATCGCAGCGCCTCTTGCCCCCGGGCCGGCGTCTGCGCCCCGCACCACCGTAGCTGATCCAGACGCCGAATGGGAGCGGTTTCAGGAGGCCGTCGTCCGGGCTCAGGAAGAATTATCGGAGACAGCCGAGCGCATGGCCCGGGAGCTGGGCGACGCCCAATCACGCATCTTTCAGGCCCACAGCCTGGCCCTGGCCGATCCTGATTTTCAGGCCGCGGTGGAGGCGGGCATTCGCGGGCAGCATCTCAACGCCGAGGCCGCGCTGGATGACGCCATCGAGGCCCAGGCCCGGCGCTATGAGGCCATGGAGGCCCAGCGTTTTCGCGAACGGGCGGCCGACCTGCGGGATGTGGGTGCGCGGGTGCTGCGCATCCTCAGCGGCGGACAGGAGCAAGAGACTCTTTTGCCCGACGACGCCATCATCCTGGCCGCAGACCTGATGCCCTCGCAAACCGCGCGGCTGGATCGCAACAAGGTGGCGGGATTTGTCACCGCCGAAGGCGGGCCCACCTCCCACACCGCTATCCTCGCCCGCAGCATGGGCCTTCCGGCGGTGGTGGGCGCGGGCGAGGAAGTTCTCGACCTGCCCGAGGGCGCATTGCTGGCCATCGATGGATACAGCGGTCGGGTGATTTTGCAGCCGGATGAGGCTACTCGGACGGCGTTTCAGGCGCAGATGGCGGCGGACGCGGCGACTCGGGCGGAAGAACGGGCCGCATCCCAGGCGCTGGCTCGCACCCGAGACGGCCAACGCGTGGAGGTGGCGGCGAATCTGGCCACCGCTGCCGACGCCGAGGCAGCGCTGACCATGGGCGCTGAAGGCGTTGGCCTGTTGCGCACCGAGTTTCTCTTCCAGGATCGCACCGAGCCGCCCACCGAGGAGGAGCAAACCGAGATTTATAGCCGGGTGGCGACCATCATGGCCCCGCGGCCCGTGATCATTCGCACGCTGGATATCGGCGGCGACAAGCCCGCCCCCTATCTCGATCTGCCTGAGGAGGCCAATCCCTTCCTGGGC
>WGCR01000034.1 GCA_015493675.1 Anaerolineae bacterium | reverse complement strand
CCCGATCCTTGAGATAGCCCTCCATCTTCATCAGACGTTCTTTTTCCTCCCCGGCAATGCGCATCACCGGGATGCCGGTCCACATGGCCACCACCTCGGCGATGTCTTCGGGCGTGACCACCGGACGCTCGGCAGTCTCCCAATCCGCCCGCATTTGCTCCAGCTTGTTCTGTAATTCCACCTCGCGATAGCGGAGATCGATGGCGTGCTCGTAGCGCTGCTGGGCCAGAGCTTCCTCTTTTTCCCGCTGCAAGTTTTTCAGGTCTTTGAACGTCTCGCGCAAACTGACGGCGAAAGGCGTTTTATACATCCGCACCCGGCTGGCTGCCTCATCCACGAGGTCAATGGCCTTATCGGGCATGTAGCGGTCGGGCACATAGCGGGCGGCATAATGCGCAGCCGCTTCCAGGGCCTCATCACTGATGCGCAGACCGTGATGCTCCTCATATTTATAGCGGATGCCCTGGAGGATTTCGATGGTCTCCTCCGAATTGGGCTCCTCGACAAAAACCGGCTGGAAGCGACGCTCCAGAGCGGCGTCATTCTCGATATATTTGCGGTACTCATCCAGCGTGGTGGCGCCGATCACCTGGATCTCGCCCCGGCTGAGCGCTGGCTTGAGGATATTGGCGGCATCCACGCTGCTACCGGCCGCACCCGCTCCCACCAGCATATGCAGCTCATCGATGAAGAGGATGGCCTTGGATTCGGTAATCTCCTCGATGACCTTCTTCAGGCGCTCCTCGAACTGACCGCGATACATGGTGCCCGCCACCAGGCTGCCCACATCCAGCATCAGCAGACGTTTGTTGAGCAGGGGCTCGGGCACATCGCCCATGATGATGCGTTGGGCCAGTCCCTCGACGATGGCGGTTTTCCCCACGCCCGGTTCGCCGATGAGCGCCGGATTATTCTTGGTGCGCCGGGACATGATCTGAATCACCCGCTCGATCTCGTTTTCACGACCAATGACCGGGTCCAGTTTGCCCTCGGCGGCCTTGGCAGTCAGGTCTACGCCCAATTGATCCACCAGAGGCGTTTCGCTTTCTTTCTTCTTTTTGCGGGTTTCGGTGGTTTGCTGCTGCTTTTGCAGGATGGTGCGGGCAGTTTGAGAACGAACTTGCTCCAGGCTCAGGCCCAGGCTGCGGAGGACGTTCACGGCAATGCCATCGCCCTCGCGCACCAGGCCCAGCAGCAAGTGCTCGGTGCCGATGTAATGATGCCCCATCAGTCGGGCCTCATCCACGGCCAACTCGATGACGCGTTTGGTGCGGGGAGCCAGCACCGGACGGCCAAAGGAAGGCCGCTCGCCTTTGCCCACCGTGCGTTCCACGGCATAGATAACCTTGTCGGGCGAAGCGCCCAATTCGGCCAACACTTTGGAAGCGATGCCGTTCTCTTCCTTGACAAGCCCCAGGAGCAGGTGCTCGGTGCCGATATAATTGTGATTGAGGCGCTGAGCCTCTTCTTGCGCTATTTGTAAAACTCGACGCGCTCGTTTCGTGAATCTGTCAAATTTTTCAGCCATAATGCTTTTTTCCTCATTGCAGACGAGCCAGATCCAACATGATATGATGTCCGGCGCTTCTATTATACCAAATACGCAAAAGAGTTTGTAGTTGTTCCATGAGAAGGGGATTAGAAACAAAAAGGGCCGCTCCCTCTTCAGGAACGGCCCTGTCATTGTTATTTTTACGAATCAGTGAAAAACCAGATCAGGCCTCGACCTTCTCCTCAGCCGTTTCTTCAACCGATTCATCAGCGGCCTCGTCATCCAGCGCCGCCTCGATCTGCTCCTGGGCTTCTTCGATGGTCTCCGCCTCGGCGGCTTCCGCTTCAGCAGCTTCGGCTTTCTCGGCCACGGCGTCGGCAATCACGGCATCCGCTTCATCCTCTTCGGCGGGCGCCCATTCGACTACGGCATACTGCTCTTCGGCAGCGCGTTTCAGACTCAGGCCCATGCGGCGCTTTTCGGGTTCGATCTTGATGATGCGCAACACAACCCGCTGACCTTCTTTCACCACCTCTTTGGGATGGTTGATGCGATGGTCGGAAAGTTCACTGATGTGAATCAGGCCCTCGATGGTGTCATCGATGCGGGCAAATGCGCCAAAGCTGGTCAGACGCGTCACCACGCCATCCACCAACTGCCCGATGGCGTAATTCTCATGAATCACGGTCCAGGGCTCGGGCTGGAGCTGTCGCAGGCTCAGGCCAATGCGACGACGCTCGCGATCAACGCTGATGACCTTGACCTCGACTTCGTCGCCGATGCTGACCACTTCGGTGGGATCCTGCACCCGCCGCCATGAAAGTTCGGTGAGATGAATCAGGCCGTCAGCTCCGCCCAGATCGACGAATGCGCCGAAGGGAGCCAGGCTGCTGACCACGCCTTTTTGCACCGAACCGACCTGCAAGTCGTTGAGCAGTTTCTCTTTCTGCTGGCGCCGGAAATCACGCATGGCCTGGCGCTCAGACAGAATAAGACGGTTGCGGCTGCGATCCATCTCAATGACCTTGAGCATGAGTTTCTTGCCCACCAGATCTTTGAACCGATCGTCGGAATCTTCCTGCTTCTTGCCCTCGTCGCTGACGAGTTGGGAAGCGGGCACGAAACCGCGGGCCTTGCCCAGGAAGACAATGACGCCGCCGCGGTTGTAACCACTGACTTCGCCTTCGAAAATCTCCTGCGATTCCAGCAATTCCTGCGCCTTTTGCCAGTCATATTCGGCCAGGGCGCGCGATAGAGAGAGGACGGCATTGCCCTCGCGGCTGGTGGGTCGAACCACCTGTACGAAGATTTTGTCACCTTCTTTGAGACCCTCGCGGATATCATCATCGACGCGATCGAGATCGCGGGCGGGAATCACGCCTTCGGACTTGGCGCTGATATCCACCAACACTTCGTTGTTGTCGGTAAGTCCAACGATTGTGCCCTCGATGATCTCCCCAACCTCCAGTTGCCGCAGATCGTAGCTGGAATCCTGAAGCAATTGCTCCATAGGATGGACATCCTGCTGCGCTTCTGCAACTTCAACCGGTTCCTCTGATGTTTCTTCGATAACTTCTGCAACCTCGGTCACTTCAGTTGTCGATTCAGCTTCTTCTGCCAGAGTAGACTCGGTAGGGGCGATTTCCGGAGTCACCTCCTCGACAGGCGTTTCGGAAAATTGTTCTGAATTGTTCATTTGGATGAAACCTTCTCCTCCAGATTAAATGATGCGGCAAGTATACCCCAGCCACAAAAAT
>WGCR01000033.1 GCA_015493675.1 Anaerolineae bacterium | reverse complement strand
CCCTGATTCACCGCCAAACCCCTATGGCGTCTGGCTGCTGCCCAGCATGGAAGGCGGCGAATCATTGAGACAAGCCAACGCCCAATGGACCATCCTTTTTCTGGGCTGGGGCGCTGTCGAGAAATCCCCCGGACAATATGACTGGTCAGATTGGGATGCTATTTTGGGAACAGCCGCCCGGGAAGGCTACCAGGTCGTTGTCACGATCTCTGGCAATCCCTCATGGGCGGCCGACACAACCTGCGGCCCCATCCGTCAGGAACATCTGGATGACTACGCCACCTTCATTCACAAGGCCGTGGAACGTTACAGCCACCCGCCTTACAATATCAGATACTGGTCCTTCTACAACGAGCCAGACAACAGCGATTCGATAGAATTCGAATGGCTGGGAGGCTGCTGGGGCGACGCGGGCAACCCCAACGCAGCCCCGGGAGCCGGCGGCGCAGCATACGCCCAAATGCTCAAACACGTTTATCCTGCCGTCAAAGATGCCAACCCCAAGGCCTATGTCGTACTGGGCGGCCTGGCCTACGACTATTTCACCACGGACCCGGGCGGCGGCGTCTTTGATCCGGTGTTTCTGGATGATATTCTGGCCGCGGACGGCGCTGATTACTTCGATGTCATCAACTTCCACTACTATCCCTGGTCAGGCTGGCGCTGGGAGCCCGAAGGCGCAACCCGCTACAATCGGCACATCGCCTACAAAGCCCGCTGGCTGGCAACAGAAGTCTATAACGCCAGTGGACAGCGCAAGCCCATCATGTGCACCGAAGTAGGCGAGACCTCCCACAACAAAGATGGCGTTCCCGATTACAGACGCCAGATTTTAGCCATCTACCAGAACATCCTGGGATTGCAGATGGTCAACGCCTATCCTGCTATCTGGTTTACCGGCATTGATCTTCAATTCTCAATCAATTATGACAAGCGTCGTTATGGCCTGTTGAACCTGGATGGTTCTCCCAAACCCAGTTATTTCGCCTACAAAACGTTGGCCGCCGAGTTGAAAGAAGCGACATTTGTCCGTCCGCGCAGCGACCTGCCCGCCCGCTTCGAAGGGTATGAATTTAACGATCGCGGTCGCACCAAAACCGTGCTGTGGATGTATGCAGGATATCCAGGTTTTCCGCCGCCGCAGCCCGTCGTCCTGCCCGTGTCACAGCCGGGCGGAAGTTTGCGGGTTGTCAAAGTGCGCTCCAAGCCCCATGGAGACAACGATCTGGATATCGTTTCCGAAAGCACTGTCACCGATGGCGGTCAGGGGGACGGTGATGGCCGGGTGAATGGAGAAATCCAGGTTCAGATCGATGAGGACATCCGTTTCTTCGAAGACCTGAGCATGCCCACCTTCACCCCCACGCCCAGGCCCAACACATCTATATACATGCCGATGTTCCTGCATTAGCCAGGGCAATTCACTTTGTCAATGCGTCAATCCGCGTTATCCAGCTCAGCCTCACGTCGGTGGATCGGTCTGGCGGTGGGGCTGAGCATTACTGTCTTTGCGCTATACATGCTGGCGCGCACTGTTGATTGGCGCTCGGCATTACAATACATCCGCCAGGTGCGCGCACCATGGCTGCTGGCAGCGATGGTAGCCCTTTTTATCAACAATTTCGCAAAGGCCTCGCGCTGGCGACAACTTTTCCCTGTCCATCAGACATTGCCGCCCCGCTGGGACGCCTTCGGGTCCCTGATGGCCGGGCAATTATTGAATTTCACATTGCCTTTCCGCAGTGGCGACATCTCTCGGGCATACTTCATGGGGCGATATCGCGGAGCCAGCTCTGCATCCGCAGCCGGCACTATCGGCGCTGAAAAAGTGCTGGATTTAGTAATCATGGGGGGGCTTTTTACCCTGGTTCTCCCCTATTTCATCCTGCCCGCCTGGCTGGAAGCCAACAAAGATTCCGTCTGGCTTGTCAGCTTGATAGCGTTGTTCATCTGGATCGGCGTTATCATTGGCCTGCCCCGCTCCCAGAACCTGCTCGACAAAACTGCACAACACTGGCCCGCCATCGCCTGGCCCGTGCGCGTCCTCACCCGCCTGCTGGATGGTTTTTCCTCCCTGCGCCACCGCCAGCGTCTACTTCCCGTGCTGCTGTGGACAATCATCATCTGGGCGGGCAGCATCAGCGCCACCTACGCCTTACTGGCCTCTCTCTCATTGCCCGCCAGTCTGCCGCTGGCCATCCTGGCCAACGTCATCGTGCAGGGCGGGCTCAGCGTCCCTGTGGCGCCGGCAGGCATTGGCATCTTCGAATGGCTGGCTATTCTGGCCCTCTCCATCGCCGGCATCCCCAGCGATCAGGGATTGGCTTATGGCCTGGTCGCCCATGCCGCAGTGCTCTTTTTCCCCGTGATTCTCGGCATCCCCTGGCTGCTCACCCGATTTCGAACGCGCTGACCGACTCTTGCCTTTCGCCCCGATTTCCATTACACTCAGCCCACCCACTCCCCCATACGCTCTGATTCGGCGCAAAAACCATGCGACGCACTCTTTTCTCACTCCTTATTCTCAGCATCCTCATTGGCCAATTGTTCCTGGTCACCGGACTTCAGGCTTTTTCCGGTTCGGGAAACAGCGCGTCGTCAGGAGAGATGGACGCACTGCTTTTGCCCCCCACGGCGCGGCCATCCCTCACGCCTTCGCTGACGCCCGTCACAAACACGCCGACGCCCTATCCCACACAACCGCCGGGACCAAACCCCACCCATACGCCCATCTCCGCCACGGCGACGCCGCTGCCGCCCACTGCTGTAATCGCACAAAAAGTCATCAACGTACGCAGCGGCCCGGGCGTCATTTACAACATCATGGGCGTCGCCCACCAGGATGAACGCTATCTTGTCACCGGACAATATCCCCCTGGCGACTGGCTGCAAATTAACTACAATGGCAAAGTGGGTTGGGTTTACCGGGCGCTGGTGGCGCTTGAGGGAGCCATCGATGAGATTCCCCCCGTCACCGACATCCCGCCCACTCCCACTT
>WGCR01000032.1 GCA_015493675.1 Anaerolineae bacterium | reverse complement strand
GAGCAAAGGTTAGCAATAGGTGCGTTGCACCTGGTTGGCGGCGGTAAGGTGCAACGCACCTGAAGCGATGAGTTGGGGGTTAGCAGACGCTATTGCCAGAGGAGGTGATGGCGTTAATGCAAGGCTTACGGGAGGTGCGTCGCACCTGCTATGCCTTCTCCACCCGCACGGCCGCCACCTTGAACTCGGGGATCTTGGCGGTGGGGTCCAGGGCCGGGTTGGTGAGGAAGTTGGCAGCGGCCTCGGCGAAGTGGAAGGTGGTGAACACCAGGCCCGGCTCCACCCGATCGGTGACCTGGGCCGTTGACAGGATTTCGCCGCGGCGGGAGATGAGCCGGATCAGGTCGCCATCTTTGATGCCCGCCTGCCGCGCATCCTTGGGATTGATCTCCACCAGGGCCTTGGGATACATCGCCTCCAGGCCAGCGGCCCGATGCGTCATCTCGCCCGCGTGCCAGTGGTAGATGACGCGGCCGGTTGTGAGCAGCAGGGGATAGTCGTCATCGGGCAATTCCGCAGGCGGTACATGATCGCAGGCCACAAAGCGCCCCAGACCGCGGGAGAATTTCCCCACGTGCAGGATGGGTGTGCCCGGGTGTTTGTCATGCGGCACGGGCCAGCTCAACTGCTCGCCCGCCTCCAGCCGCTCCCAGGTGATGCCTGCATAGATCGGCGTCAGCGCGTTGATTTCAGCCTCGATGTCGGCGATGCTGCCGTAATCCCAGCCCGCGTAAGGCGCGGCCGGGTCGGGCGTGGTCGCGCCCAGGGCCAGCATGCGGCGGGCGATCTGGGTGATGATCCAGTCGTCGGGCATGGCCTCGCCCGGTGGATTCACCGCCTTGCGCACCCGCTGCGAGCGGCGCTCGGTGTTGGTGAACGTGCCTTCTTTCTCGGCTGAGGCCGCGGCCGGGAAGACCACATCCGCAAATTGGGCGGTCTCACTGAAGAACAGGTCCTGCACCACGATGAACTCGGTTTTGTTCAGCGAATGCCGGGTGTGATTCAGATCGGGCTCGCTGGTCATGGGGTTTTCGCCGATGATGTACAGGCATTTGACATCGCCCGCTTCCGCCCCGTTCAGCATCTCGGTCACGGTCAGGCCCACGTAATCGGGCAACGGCACGCCCCAGGCCCGTTCGAACTTCTCTCGCACTGCCGGGTCGGTCACTTTCTGATAGCCGGGGAAGACGTTGGGCAGGCCGCCCATGTCGCAAGCGCCCTGCACATTGTTCTGCCCGCGCAGGGGGTTGACGCCGCCGCCGGGCACGCCCACATTGCCCAGCATCATTTGCAGATTGGCGCAGCTCATCACATTGGCCACGCCCGTGGTGTGCTGGGTGATGCCCATGGCGTAGAGCAGGGCCCCTGGCCGATTCTCGCCCAGCATCTTCGCGGCCAGCTCGATATCCTCGATCGGCACGCCGGTGATGGCGCTGGTGATCTCGGGCGTGAACTTCTGCACAATCTCTTTCACGGCCTCGAAGCCCTCGGTGCGCTGGCGGATGTACGCTTCATCCTCCCAGCCTTCCCGCAGGATGATGTGCATGAGGCCGTTGAGCAGAGCGATGTCGGTGCCCGGCTTGTGTTGCAGGTGCAAATCAGCGTAGCGGGTGATATCGATACGTCGCGGATCGGCCACGATCAGCTTGGCCCCGCGCTGGCGCTTGGCCCGCCGTATCTTCGTGCCGATAACCGGATGATTTTCAGTTGTATTGGAGCCGATGATAAAAATCACCTGGCTTTCTTCGGCAATGTCCGCAATCGAGTTGGTCATTGCGCCACTTCCCAGGGTCGTCACCAGACCGGCGACAGTGCTGGAGTGTCACAATCGCGCACAGTGGTCGATACTGTGCGTTGCTAACATCTGCCGGGTGAATTTGTTGAAGATGTAATTTTCTTCGTTGGTGCACTTGGCCGAGGCCATCAGGGCGAAGGCGTCGCCGCCATATTGTTTCTTCGTCTTGGTGAATTTGTGGGCGACGACGTCCAGGGCCGTGTCCCAATCGGTACGGATGAAGGTGTCGGGCGAAATTTCGAATTTCGAATTTCGAATTTCGGATTGGTCACTATGATGCCGCTGCCAGGTGAGCATGGAACGCCGCTTTTCAGCTTCGCTGACTGCTTCCCAGGCGCCTCGTTCCAGATTTTCGTGCAGTGCGGCGTCGTCCAGCCATTTGGCCCGCACCAGCGGCCGGGTGAGCCGGTCGGGATGATGCACGTAATCGTAGCCATAGTGGCCCTTGACGCACAGCGACAGGCCGTTGACCGGCGCATCCGCGGCCGCGGTCACCCGTACGATCTCATTGTTCCGCACGTTCAGATCGAAATTGCAGCCTACGCCGCAATAGGAGCAGGTGGTGCGCACTTTCTCCACCTGGCTCAATCGTCCCTTGCCCATGCTCATCTTGTCCCACAACGCGCCCACAGGGCAATAGGTGACGCATTGGCCGCAGCTCTCGCAGTCCGCATCCAGCATGAACTGGTCTGCGCCCGCCACCAATACGGTGTCGAAGCCGCGATTGGCGAAGGTCCACACATCCCGGTTCTGGATTTCGGCGCAGGCCCGCACGCAGCGCCCGCACAGAATGCACTTGTTGCGGTCGATGAAAATGAAGGGATTGGGGTCGGGATCGATTTCGTAGTGATGGCGCCGCCCGCTGTGCTCGGGCCAGGCCACCTGATAATCGTACACCAGGTCTTGCAGCTCGCATTGGCCGTCGGCCTCGCAGGTCATGCAATCGTTGGGATGATCGGCGAGAATGAGCTCCAGCGTCACCTTGCGGGAGGTGACCGCTTCATCGCTCATGGTGTCCACGACCATGCCGTCCCGGGCGGGCGTGGTGCAGGCGGTCTGCACGCCCCGCGCGCCGTCGATAGAGACCACGCACATGCGGCAGGCCCCAATGTCGGTTAGATCGGGATGATGACAGAGGGTGGGAATTTCGATCCCGGCCCGCTTTGCCGCCTCCAGCACCGTGCTGCCCTCGGGCGCTGAAACCGGCTGATTGTTGATGACAAGGTTGATGGTCATAGAGTTTATCCTTTACGGCTAAAGGCGTGGATGAACAGGGTTGTCAAAATGACGGGGAGGCGTTTCATTTTCTGATGATCGGTATATAAAGATACATATCGAGTTTGTCTTTGCAAGGCGTGAAGTCTTCGTCGTAGAACTCGAACTCGGGGCCGCTGTGGCGACGGTAATTCGATTGCGGCAACCATTGCCGGTAAGCGTGGGCATACATCTCTTTGATGCGGGGCAGCGAGCCTTTGAATACCGCGTAAGTTTGGGCGGGGATTTGCCATCGCACCATGCCGTCGGGCGTCGGCGTATCGGCGCTGACCTCGAAACCTGCTACGTAATCGAATTCTCCTGTTTCGGCGTCGTAATGATCTTCAACGCCGTACGCGACGTTTGGATTGACTTTGCCCGTGATTTCGGCAGCGCGATCAGGCAGAAAAGCGTCCCATAATTGTGGGATTTCATTGTTTTCGTTCCGGCCTTGATATTTTACGCCGATGACAACGAAGGCGGGGCGTGTTATGATTTGGGGGTTCATATTTTCCTCTGCGTTCTACCTTCTTCCTCTTTGCCTTTTTTATCCTTTGCGGCTTAGCGACTTTGCGTGAGAGCTACTCCCGCAGCAGCGCCAGGCCCGAACGCAACGGGATGGCCGCGCCCTGGCCCAGGCCGCAGAAGGAGGCCACAGCCAGATTTTGGGCGAGATCGGTAAGATAATCGAGATCGCCATCTTGACTCTGATCCTGCGCCAGCCGCTCCAGCGTTTCTGCCGAGCGCAGCGTGCCGTGACGGCAGGGGAAGCAATGCCCGCACGATTCCCGGCTGAAAAAGGCCATCACATTTTGCATCATGTCGATGAGGCGCGCCGAGTCATCGGCCACCAGCAATGCGCCCGAGCCCAGAGAGACGCCCGCATCTCGGGCCGAAGAGAAAGTCAGGGGCGTATCCAGCGCCTCCGGGCCCACAAACGTGCCCGCAGCGCCGCCGGTCAGCGCAAAATTGAACGCCACGCCATCCTTCACGCCCCCGGCGATGTCGATGGCCCGGCCCAGGGTCAGGCCCAGGGGCGCTTCGATCAGGCCCGGCGTCGCCACATGCCCGCTCACGCAGTAGAGCTTGGTCTCCGCCTGGCGGTAGCCCTCGGCCCCCAGGGTGAGGATGTCGGGCACGTTGGCCAGGGTCTCCACGTTGTTGACCACCGTGGGTTTGCCCCACAGGCCGTAGGTGGGCGGGTAGGG
>WGCR01000031.1 GCA_015493675.1 Anaerolineae bacterium | reverse complement strand
CGGTGGGGCCGGGCGCACCGATCCCAACAGCTTTTATGTCACCTTCTTCCAGGCCAGTCTTTGCCATCGCATCCTGCGCTGTGGCGGCGATGCGTCGGGTTAGCGCCATGGGATCGGTGATGTCCCCCGCGTCAGGAGAGAAGGTCTTTCGTTTTGCCCGGGCGATGATCTTTCCCGCGGGCGTGGCGACGGCAGCCAGAATCTTGGTGCCGCCCAGGTCGATGCCGATAAAATAATCTGTCATGGGTCTCTATTTCCGTTGGAGAGTACGAGGATATCCTTGCCTGCCAGCCGGTCCCGCACCGCTGCCTCGATGCTATCCAGATGCTCGCGGTGGTTGACAAAGTCGATGCCGCTGGCTTCGATGGTGAGCACGGGGGATAACGCGAAGTTCCGAATCCAGGCGTCGTAATAATCGTTCAGGCGCTGCAAATAGACGGGGGCGATATCCTGCTCATAGGCTCGACCCCGCATTCTAATCCGCTCCAGCAGCGTGGACGCATCGGCCCGCAGATACACCACCAGATCGGGGGGCGGCAGGAATGCGCACAGCACCTCATACAACTCCCGATAGCTCTGATAATCCCGCTCATCCATGGCGCCCTGCTCGTAGAGATTGCGGGCAAAGATCTCCGCATCCTCATACACACTGCGGTCCTGGATGACCGAGTTAGGACGTTGCAGCAGTTCGTGATGATGCCGCAATCGCCGCGAGAGAAAAAATATCTGTGAGTGAAAGGCCCACTGGCGCATATCCTGATAGAAATCGGCCAGATAGGGGTTATCGTCCACGGCCTCGAAAAAGGGCTCCCAGCCCAGCCGCCCGGCCAACATACGGGTCAACGTAGACTTGCCCACGCCCACATTGCCGGCGATGGCAATGAATCGCTTGGTCATCAAACAGCCTCTTTAGTCGTAACTGCTAACGTATGTCATGAGATTGTCTTTTTCCACTCAAACCTGTCAGGTTAGTTCAGCGAAAACGACTTTGGCAGTTACCTGTAGTCACTGAAATCACTGAACATATCCGCATCTGCGTTGGCGGCATCTGCATCTGCATTGAGTTTGGCGAAGCGGGCCTCGAAATCTCGCTGCCAGTTGCGTCCCATCTTGCGCACATAGGCCGCTTCCAGATCAATGCCTACATAATTGGCGATCTTCAGCAGATACGCCAGCACATCCGCCATCTCCTCGGCCAGCAGCGCCCGCCGCCCGGCCACGGCCTGTTCCAACGCCTCCTGATAATTTCCCGTTTCCGCCGCCAGCCGCTCCGCCTCGATGAGGGACAGCTTGACCTCGCGGCCCACCTCCCCCACTTCCTCGGTCAGCCCGGCGAAATTCATGCCAAGGTCAGAACCAAAACCCTTCTCCTGATCCAGCGCCCGGTGAAAACGCTGAAAATCTCCCAATCGGCGGCGACCGCCCTTGAGAATGCGGATGCCGGTGGGCGGGGCCTGCTCCTTGAGCTGGGGCAGCGCCTGCTGGATCGCGCCCTTCTCCAGAGCGGTGCGCACCAGACCGATCACATAGGCCCGATCTTCACGGGATCGCACGAAATCGAGATCGTTGGTATCGATGGTAAGCACCGGCGCACTGGCGTAACTGCTGAAAAAATCCTCATACGCCTGACGCAGACCATCGATGTATTCCCGGGCCATGTTGCGTTCATACGGTCGGTCGCGCAGGGCGATGCGCCCCATGAGCACATCGGTGCTGGCCCGCAGATACACCACCAGATCGGGCGCCGGAATCTGCTCCCCCAAAATCCTGTGCACCCGCTCATACATGGCCAGCTCATCGTTGACCAGGTTGAGATGCGCAAATAACCTGTCCTTATCAAAGAGATAATCGCTGACCAGACGGTCGCGGGCCAAAGTTTGGGGAATGACGCGGCTCTGTTGATGATAGCGACTGATCAAAAAGAAAATTTGCGTTTGAAAGGCGTAGCGCTCGCGATCGGCGTAGAAATCGCTGAGAAAAGGATTTTCCTCAAAGACTTCCTGCAGCAATGCGGCGTTGAGCTCTTGCGATAACATCCGAGCCAGGGTTGTCTTCCCCACCCCAATGGCTCCCTCGATGGCAATATATTCGTTATAAGGCATAAGTCGATGATCAGTTTTTGGTTGGAATGCGGATTTTGGATGAAATAAATCTTGCATGTGATCTTACCAGATGCTTGGGGGGAGTGGCAATGTTTTGTGTGGTGTTTTGGGGATGCGGGAAGGTTGATAGTGATTGACTACGCGCAAAATAAAGCAATGTATCCCGTGACGCGTTAAAGCTAACTTTTGCTATCATCACCCCCTGTGGTAGGAAGAAGGGCTTTCGCCCCAAGCAAATTCTACCCGGCCGGAGCCATACGTCGCTCGCCCGCCATCATCAGCCCCAAATCCTCGATGGAGACAGCATCTGCATCCACAATGCCCATAATCTCCCCGCCATAAAGCACCATGATGCGATCGGACAGGGACGTCACCTCATCCAAATCCTCGGAGATGAGCAGCGTGGCCAGGCCGTTCTCCCGCTGCTCCAGCAGGCGGGCGTGGATGTACTCCGTCGCGCCGATGTCCACCCCGCGCGTGGGCTGGGCGGCAATGAGCACGCGCGGATGTCGGGCCAGCTCCCGGGCCAGAATCAGCTTCTGGATATTGCCGCCGGACAGATTTTTCACGGGCGTCTTCAGCCCCGGGGTTTTGATGCGAAAGGCCCGCACCAGATTCCGAGAATGCTGCTCGATGGCCTTGAAGTTCAGGAAAATGCCGCGGCTGAAAGGAGGCCGATCATGATCCTGCAAAATCATATTATCCGATATGCTGAAATCCTTGATCACGCCATCGTGCATCCGCTCCTCCGGGATGTAGGAGAAACCGATCTTGTACATCTCCGCCGGCGGCAAATGCGTAACATCCTCCCCATCCATGATCACCTTGCCGCTGCTCACAGGCTGCAAGCCCGCGATAGCCTCGGCCAGGGCGCGCTGGCCATTGCCCGACACGCCCGCCACGCCCAAAATCTCATTGCTGCGCACCTCGAAGTTGATATCCTTGAGAATGGGGAAACCAGCCTCGTTGCGGACATTCACGTTTTCCAGCTTCAGACGCACCTCGCCCGGAGGCAAGGGTTTCTTGTCCCGCTCAAAGATGACTTCCCGCCCCACCATCATGCGGGCCAGCTCCCGTTTGCTGGTCTCCGCTGTCTGCACCGTGCCAATGACCTTGCCGTCCCGCAGCACTGTCACCCGGTCGGTCAATGCGAAAATCTCATCCATTTTATGTGAAATAAAGATGAGGGCATGCCCCTCCTTCGCCATCTGCCGAAAAATGACGAACAGGTCTTCCACCTCCTGCGGCGTCAGCACCGCGGTGGGCTCATCCAGAATCAGCAGGGCAGCGCCGCGATACAGCGCCTTGACGATCTCCACCCGTTGCCGCTGCCCCACCGCCAGGTCGTTGATCACGGCCTTGGGGTCTACCTGCAGGCCATATTTGTCCGCCAGATCGACAATACGGGCCGAGACAGCGTTCAGATCCATCACCGGTTCACGGGGCGATTTCAGGCCCAGAGCCACGTTTTCCGCTACGGTCAGCGTCTCCACCAGCATAAAGTGTTGATGAATCATGCCTATGCCATGCCGAATCGCATCGGTGGGCGACTGGATTTCGATGGGCTGGCCATTGAGCAAGATCTCCCCCTCGTTGGGCTGATAGAGCCCGTAGAGGATTTTCATCAGCGTGCTTTTGCCCGCGCCGTTCTCGCCCAGCAGGGCGTGAATTTCCCCGGCCTTCACATCGAAATTGATATGATCATTGGCCAGGACGCCGGGAAAGCGCTTGGTGATATTCCGCATCTCCAGAGATTCGATACGGGGCAAGCCGGAAGGAAGAAGGTTCGAGTTGGTCATCATGCTGTCGAGGGAAAGCAGTGAAGGTGAGATGAAGGCGTGGCGTCAGTGAGCAGTGAGCAGTAAACGGTAAACAGTAAGCAGTAAGCAGTGAACAGTCGGAGATTCCGCCGTCTGGACTGATTACTGAATACTGCTCACTGATTACTGATTACTGCTCACTGATTACTGAAACTAACGCGGTTCTGCTTTAATTTCGATGGAGCCGTCGATGATGCCCTTTTCGGCGGCTTTGGCGGCCTCGACCACATCGGCGGGGAGTTTATCGCTGTAAATCATGCGCTGGCCGCCGTTGGCCAGGGTGAGCTGCAACACTTTGCCGCCCAACACGCCCCCGCTGCGGGCCTGAATCATGGCAAGGATGGTGGGGCGCCAATCATACAGGTCGGTGGCGACCACAGTGTCAGGAGCCACGCTGCTTTGATCTCCCTGAATGCCCAGCCAGGGCACGCCTTTATCCTTGGCCACGCCAATGGCGCCCACCACCTGCTGAGCCGAGCCGGTGAGCACATCCGCGCCGGCCGAAATCTGGGTGTTGGCAGCTTCGGCAGCCAGCGAGGTGTCGCCAAAGTTGCCGGTAAAGCTGATGTTGACCTTGGCGTCAGGCTTGGTGGCATGCACGCCCGCCACGAAGCCATCCACATGCAGTTTGGCGTCGCCGGCATCGATGGGCCCGACCACGCCGACCACACCTGACTTGGTGAGCTTCGCAGCGATAACGCCCAGCACATAGCCGCCCTGATCCGCTCGCGGCTCATAGGCGAAGACATTGGTCACCCCCTCGTCGGCGCCGAAATTGGTGGTAGTGCCCCAGGCGAAGCTGGTGTCGGGATAGTCGGGCGCCAGCTCGAACAGGGTGTCGCCATACTGGGCGCCGTGGGCGATAACGATGTCGTAGCCGGAATCTGCGTAATCGCGCAGAGCCGCGGCTGCATCGGTCACATTCCACATGTTCTCGGTGTAAGCGAAGTCGATGACATCCTTGCCATAATGATCCTGCAAATCCTTCACCGAATCATACAGCGACTGGCTCCAGGACAAGTCGGTGATGGTGCTGGGCAGGACCATCACGATGCGCACTGGCTTGATTTCGGCGGGATATTCGAACCGGGTCGCGCCGGTGCTCACTTCATCACCGCTCATAGCGGGAGCAGCCTTGCCCTCGATGACGTCCATGACGTTCAAATCGCCATCTACGATCATCTGCTTGACCTGCTCGGCCTTGGCGACTGCGTCCTTGTCAGCCCAGTCAGCGTACTTCAAGACCAGGCCGCCGTTCTCCAGGGTCAGGGCATAGGTTTCACCGCCCATCACGCCCGACATGTGCTTGTTGATCATGTCCTGGAAGGGGCCGTCCCACACATAAATCTGGGAAGCCACCACGGTGTCAGGAGCCAGAGAGCTCTGGTCGGACTGGGTGCCGATCCACAGCACGCCCTTCTCTTTGGCCACGCCAATGGCGCCCACCACCTGCTGAGCCGAGCCGGTGAGCACATCCGCGCCGGCCGAGATGTGGGTGTTGGCGGCCTCGGCGGCCAGGGCGGTGTCGCCAAAACTGCCGGTGTAGCTGATGTTGACCTTCACGTCGGGCTTGTCGTATTTGGCGCCCGCAGCAAAGCCGTCGATGTAGAGCTTGGCGTCGCCCGCTTCCACAGGCCCAACCACACCCAACACGCCGGTTTTGTCCAGCGCAGACGCCAGCACGCCCAGCACAAAGCCGCCCTGCTCGGCCCGAGCCTCATAAGCAAAGACATTCTCCACGCCTTTGTCTTTGCCCGTATCGGTGGCCGTGCCCCAGGCGAAGCTGGTGTCGGGAAAATCAGGGGCGATCTCGAACAGCGAGGCGCCATACTGGGTGCCGTGAGCGATGACCAGGTTGTAACCGCCATCGGCATAATCCCGAATTGCGGAGGCGGCGTCGGTCACATTCCACATATTCTCGGTGTAAGCGATTTCCATCTTGTCCTCGCCGCCCATCTTCTCCTGAATCCGTTTCAGGGAGTCGATCAGGGCCTGGCTCCAGGCCATATCGGTGATGGTGCTGGGCAACACCACAGCCACGCGGAATTTCTCACCTGAAGCAACAGGCGGTTCGGACGCCTTGGTGGGATGGGCCTCTGAAGATTTAGTGGGTTCGGGCTTGGGCGCTTTAGTGGCGGCGTTTCCGCCACAGGCGACCAGCGTCAGAGCTACAATCAACAGCAGCGACAGCAACAGGTAACGTTTCTTCATAATTCTTCTCCTTGGGTAACGGGTAGTGGGTGTTGGGGTATTGGGTATTGCTGCCAGGGTGACAGTCACTTCGTTTGGATTTCAGCACAGTTTTTGATCTGAACCAGCGGCTTTTGTCACAGGTGATAGTGACTGTCACTTTTTTTACTTTTAATTATCGCCACGAGTGAAGGGGCGGGTTAAGGCGGCAGGTTGTGCAGCCCGACGGAAGGGCATCGCCAGGGCAATGATGGTTAGCAGATAAGGCAGCATGACCGCCACATCAGAAGGGATGGGTAGGTTGAGCACCTGGGCCCAGAGCTGCAACGCATTGACTGTACTGAAGAGCAACGCACCAGCCAGCACACCATAGGGTCTCCAACTGCCAAAATAAACCAGCGCCACAGCAATAAACCCCATGCCGTTGGTCATATTCTCCTGAAAGATATTAAGCAATGAGATAGAAAGCGAAGCGCCTGCCAGGCCCGCCAGCGCCGCCCCCAAAATCACCGTCATATAGCGCACAGTGGTGACATTGACTCCCAGCGAATCCGCGGCCTCGGGATTCTGGCCCGCCGCCTTAATCTTGAGACCCCATGTCGTCTTGTTGAGGACATAAGCGGAGATGGGAACCAGCAGAAAAGCGCCATAAGTGAGAACGCTATGGTTGAAGAAAATCGGGCCGATGATGGGAATATCATACAGGCTGAAATTCTGCGTAATCTGAAATTTTAGTTCGGAAAAGCCCTGCACACCCTCTACTGTCCCCAACATCGTCTTGAACAGCAGACTAGAAAGCCCCAGACCGAACATATAAAGGCCAATGCCGCTGATACCTTGCTCCGCCTGGAAGGAGATACTAACTACTGCCATCAGCAGGCCCATCACGATTCCAACCAACACAGCCGCGGCCACACCCAGCCAGGCATTGCCGGTCTGATAAACCGCATAAAATCCAAAGAAGGCTCCCATTAGCATGATGCCATCCACGCCCAAATTGAGCACACCCGCACGCTGATCAAACATCTCGCCAAGACCCGCATAGAGATAGGGGGTGGCCAGACGGATGCCCGAATGCAGGATGCCGATGATAATCACAGCAAATGTGAGTTCCTGAGTCATGCCGACGCCTCCTCTCCAGCGCCGGTCTCCTTCTCGAAAAAGGTTTCTGCCTCTTCGGAAATCCGGCGGGTTTGCAATTTTCGCTTGAAAAAGTCAGTGCTGACGACAAACAGCACGATCAGCCCAAGAATGGCGGTGATAAGCACCTGGGGAATCTGCATGGCCCGCTGCATCTTGTCTCCGCCCACCAGCAATCCGCCAAACAGGATGGAGGAAGGGATGATGCCCAGCGGGTGCAAGCCGCCGAACAGCGCCGCCACGATACCGGTAAAGCCATAGCCCGCCGATACCGACGTAGGTTCGAACATGCGATGGTGTAGCCCCAGAATCTCAACAGCCCCGGCCAATCCGGCAAAAGCGCCACTGAGCGTCATGGAAAGCACCATGTTGCGCTTGACGTTGATGCCCGCGTAGCGGGCCGCTTGACGATTGAGCCCCACCGCCCGGATTTTATAGCCAATGGTCGTGCGCCACAGGAAGATATACACCAAAATGGCCATGAGAATGGCGAACAGAAAGCCGATATGTAACCGTGTGGGCTCCACCAGCACGCCATAAAGCTGTCCGGCATAGCCCTCAATGCCCAGCTCCTTGGCCCGTTTTGTAAAACCCAGGGCCTTGGCCATGTCGGTAAACCGGGCCATATCCAGATTCTTGGGCAGACGGGCGGAATGGGGGATATTGGTGCCCGCAGCCAGCTCCGCCGGGTCGATCATGGGCCCGCGCAGCAAATAATACCCGATCTGGATAGCGATAGCATTCATCATGATGGTGCTGAGAATTTCGTTGACCCCCAACTGAGCCTTGAGCCAACCGGGAATGGCTCCCCACAGTCCGCCCATCAGCGCCCCGGCAAACAACAGGAGCAAAATGCCCACAGCGCCGGGCGCCTTTTCGCCAAACGTGACGCCCAGGAAGGTGACGAACAAGGCGCCGGTGATAAGCTGACCTTCGGCCCCGATGTTGATAACGCCGCCACGAAAAGCAATGGCGATGCCCAGCCCCACCAGCATCAGCGGCACAGACTTGACCAGCGTATCTGCCAGACCGTTCTTACTGCCAAAGGCCCCCAAAAACATCGCCTTGTACGCCTCCCACGGATCCACGCCCTGCACCCAGAGAATCAGCGCCCCCACCAGCAAGGCCGCCAGAACAGCAAGAAGCGGCAATAGAAGATTCAGCAGGTGATCGTAGAAAAAACGATTGAATTTAGTCTTCGACACAGCGGCCCTCAAATAAAAGTGCAAAAAGGTTAGTGAATGAAAAAAGATGGGAAATATCCAATCCCCCCCTGGGAGTTCCACTCCCGCAGACATAACTCGAACCCGGCGCGGCCCCCGTCCAACCTCCCTTTACAGAGCCCAAACATCGGTTGACGTGCGGCATAGTTTACTCCTGGCAAGAATGGCGAGGAAGGGAAAAACAAGCTGACAGCCATATTATCATCAAAGAAAACCACTGTCAACAGAGGCCGGGCAGGAAAACAATCGATTTGATATCAGAAATTCGCGTCTGAAGAATTCATCGAAACAGGCGCTGCGAAACCGTTGTCAGCGATAATTTCTTTCACAAATGACAGATGCGACTGAAAATTCATTTGCTCAGGGTCAGCTTCGAAATTCTCGTTCGCCTTTTTCGAATCTTGACAGAGGGCGATCTTTGTGCTATGCTTGCACCATAATTTCACACTTCCAAGAGCTGTGAACCGGAAGAGTACGCATCAGAGCGGGATTCAGAGAGGCGGCGGATGCTGAGAAGTCGCTATCAGCGCAGATGCGGAATGGGCCGGGGAGCTGATCACCGAACGCCCGCAGGGCCAGTAGACTGATCCGGAGACGCCACCGTTACCAGGGCGCTGGATGTCGCTTTCGGGCCGCATCCGCAGAGTGAGACTGGCATCTATTTCCCATCGTGCTCACGATGGGCTTTTTCGTTCTAAAACCAGTCTAACGAGGGTGGCACCACGGATTTATTCGTCCCTCACGCCGTCATTGGCGTGGGGGATTTTTTATTTATCGTTCACAACTCACGATTCCCTCTTCCGTAAATAGAACGCAGATGACGCAGAAAAAGCCGATCTACGCAGATAAAAACAGATAAAATCAAAACAATCTGCGAGAATCTGCGTGCATCAGAGGTTTCTGCGTTCCATTTTCATTCGTTATCGGCGAGCTGCCGCTCATGGCGTCTGCTTTACTGATTACTACTTTACTGATTACTGTTTTACTGACCCACTACCAACTCTCATTCTCACAACTGGAGGCGACTCATGTCTGAACAACACAAATTCTTCCTTCCCGAAAACGAACTGCCCACTTCCTGGTATAATATCCTGGCCGATTTTCCTGAACCCATGCCACCGGTGATTCATCCCGGCACATTACAGCCCATCGGCCCCGAAGATCTGGCTCCCCTCTTCCCCATGTCTCTCATTGAGCAGGAAGTGACCACTGACCGCTACATCGACATCCCCCAGCCCATCCTGGATGTTTATCGCATGTGGCGGCCCACGCCGCTGATCCGGGCGCTGCGACTGGAAGAGGCGTTGGAAACGCCGGCGCACATCTACTTCAAGTACGAAGGCGTCTCTCCCTCCGGCTCCCACAAGCCCAACACTGCAGTAGCCCAGGCCTATTACAACAAAATAGAGGGCACCAAAGCTCTGACCACCGAGACCGGCGCCGGGCAATGGGGCAGCGCCCTGTCCCTGGCGGGCAGCATGTTCGATCTGCCGGTGGAAGTGTACATGGTCAAGATTTCTTATCAGCAGAAGCCCTATCGCCGCAGTTTGATGAAGATATTCGGAGCGGAAGTGTACGCCAGCCCCACCGATCGCACCAATGCAGGCCGGGCCATCCTGGAACAAGACCCCGATTCGCCCGGCTCCCTGGGCGTGGCCATCTCCGAAGCCGTGGAAGTGGCGGCCACCAGCGGCGGAGCCAAGAAATACGCACTGGGCTCCGTGCTGAACCATGTCATGCTGCACCAAAGCATCATCGGCCAGGAAGTGATGAAGCAGATGGAGATGGCGGGCGAAGAGCCTGACGTGCTCATCGGCTGCGTGGGCGGCGGCTCCAACTTCGCGGGCTTCGTCTCCCCCTACGTGCGAGAGAAGATCGTCAACGGCAAAGACACCAAGATCATCGCCGTCGAACCCGCGGCCGCGCCCAGCCTGACCAAGGGCCAGTATGTCTATGACTTCGGCGACACCGGCGAGATGACGCCCCTGATGAAGATGTACACCCTGGGCCATTCATTCATCCCCGCCCCCATCCACGCCGGCGGGCTGCGCTACCACGGCATGGCCCCCATCGTCTGCCACATGTATGATCTGGGACTGATCGAGGCCCGGGCCGTGCACCAGAACCCGGTCTTTGCCGGAGCCGTTCTCTTTGCCAAGGCCGAGGGCATTGTGCCTGCGCCCGAAAGCGCCCACGCCATCCGCGCGGTCATCGACGAAGCCCTGGCGGCCAAGGAAGCGGGTGAGGAAAAGGTTATCGTCTTCAACCTCAGCGGCCACGGCCATTTCGACATGAGCTCCTACGACGCTTATCTGGCGGGCAAGCTGGTGGACTACGAACTTCCCGTGGAGGAAGTGGAAAAAGCGCTGGCCCACCTGCCGCAAATTGCATAGTTCCTGTGAATGGAGCGTAGGCACATCTGATGCAAAGTGCGTCGCACCTCGCCCGGTTGCATAAAAACGCAATCGGAATTAGGATCACTCCCGGGGTGCGACGCACCTTTCCAACGGCCATGACCAACACGCATCTCTGGCGGGTGGAGCTGCACTGCCACACCCGCGCCTCTTTCGATTCCCTGACCACGCCCGAAGCCATCGTCGCCGCCTGTCGCCAGCGTGGCATCGATCGCATCGCCATTACCGATCACAACACCATGGCGGGCATTGCCGCGGTGCAGGCTCTGGCGCCCGATCTGGTCATTCCCGCCGAAGAGATCAAGACCGAGGAAGGCGAGGTCATCGGCTGGTTCATGACCGAAGAAATCCCGCGCGGGCTGTCCTTGCAGGAGACAATCGCCCGGCTCAAGGCCCAGGGCGCAGTTATCGGAGTCCCTCACCCGCTGGACAGCTTGCGCATGGGCTCAGCCCTGGGTCGGGAATCGCTGATGACCATCATCGAGCAGGTGGATGCTCTGGAGGCGCTCAACGCCCGCTGCCTGCGCCAGAGCGACAATGACGGCGCCCTGAAAATCGCCGAATCTCATGGCAAATTGATGACCGCGGGCAGCGACGCCCACGCCGCCAAAGAAATCGGCACAGCCGTCATGCTGATGCCCCCCTTCCACGACGCCAGCAGCTTTCGGCAAAGCCTGGCCAGCGCTCGCATCGAAGGCCATCTCAGCGGCGGGCATGTGCGTCTTTACTCCACCTGGGCCAAGATCTACAAGAAAACACTCGGCAAATAACCTCCCGTTTTTCCGTAAATAGAACGCAGATAACGCAGAAAAAACAGATCTTCGCAGATGAAAAAGATAAAATCAGGATAATTTGCGAAAATCTGCGGGCATCAGTCAGGGTGCGATGCACTTGCCACAAGCCGCAGCAGCGTCGCATCAGGT
>WGCR01000030.1 GCA_015493675.1 Anaerolineae bacterium | reverse complement strand
TACAGATCATGTCGGGAGAGATTGAACAGAGCCAGTTGAGGCGCAGCCATCTGTTCGAATGTCGAGTCATCGATGGCTTGGGGATGCAATTGCTCCTCCAGCCAGGCGTCCCGTCCCATCTGACGGACGCGTTCCACTTCTTCGGGCCGCGGGCCCCAGGTGGCGCGGTTCAGCAAATGCAGCGTGGGGTCATGCACCGATGGCGGCTGCGGAGCAGTCGTGCGAAGTTGCAACTTGAGAAATTGTCGGCGTGACAAACTCATAAGGACTCCAAAAGATGGGGAGGCTTGGGATAGCGCCTTTAGACATTATTGGAAATAACCTGCGGCGAGATGAGCTATCAACCTTTCGCCCAATCTGCCCGAATCAATGATCAATGATTAATGACTAAAGTGAAAACCACGCTGATTTAGCCTTTAATCATTGTTCATTAATCATTGAGCTTTGTTGGCAGCAGTATGATGCCAGACGGGAGCAACAACCTTCTTATTTCCGATAACGTCTTTTGCGTGTAAGATGACGAGGTTTCCCATTGGATGAACTGATTTGAGCTGTTTGTTTTATCATAGCCTGCCCCGGCCCGGCCTGCTGGGCGCGAAACAGGCGCTATACAGGCGCAAAACGGGCGGAGACGGGATTTCTCTGCGAAACAATCACCCGATGTTTCATTAAATCGCTGGTTGCGGTAAAATTTTGCAGTTATCAACGATCCGCCACGATTCTGCTGCTGTATCCCCAAATATGAATTCAACCATGACTGTTACGCTCATCAACCCGCCTTCTCCGCCCGATGCTCTGGCCAACCGGGAGGGCACAGCCAGCTTTGGCGCGCTCTCATCCGGCTTTCTGTACCCGCCCCACACTTTGGCAGTCATCCTGGCCACCCTGCGCGAAGCGCTGATCGACGCCTCTCTCATCGACGCTGTAGGGGAAAAACTGAGCCTGGACGATACTATCGACCGGGTGGGCGGGATGCAGCCCAAGGCCCTGGGCGTGTACGCCAGTTGGGGCACGCTGGCGGCCGATACGGCGGCCATCAGCGGCTTGCGGGATGCGTTCCCCGACACGCCCATCATCGCCCTGGGAACCGGCGCCCGCTACCATGCGGATGATTTGCTGGCTGCCGGAGCCAGTCACATGCTGTTGGGAGACCCTGATCTGGCCTTCGCCAAGCTGATGGCCGCACCGCTGCCCGGGCCCGGCGTCATCAAGGCCAACGAGCTGCTGCCCGATGACCACAACTACGCGGGCCTGCTGCGATTTCCCGAAAAGCTGCCCCGCCCAGCCTGGGATGGCGTTCCCTGGCAGCGTTACGACTTCCTGACGATCTTTGGATCTCGCGGCTGCGATGATCATTGCAGCTATTGCGCCTATGTGCGGGTGCAGGGCCGCTCCCGTCGTCCCCGGCCCGCGAGCGATGTAGCGGCGGAGATGCTGTGGCTTCAGCAGACATTTCATCCTCGCCGCATTATGGCCCGCGACCCGGTGTTCGCAGCCGAACGCACCTGGGCGCTGGATGTGGCCCGGAATCTGATTGCGGGTGGGTTCAGCACCCCCTGGGAGTGTGAATCCCGCCCAGAGCATTTCGACCCGGCATTATTGAAAAAGCTGGCGCAGGCAGGTTGCACCACCATCAAAATCGGCGTAGAATCGGGAGACGCGGAGGAGCTGGTGCGCATTGGCCGGGTGGAAGACGCCACCCATGTCGCCACCTACCTGGCCTATATCCGCGAAGTGGTGCAGGCGGCCAAGGCCTACGGCATCAATGTGCGGGCCTATGTGATGGTGGGCCTGCCGGGCCAGACCATGGCCGAGATCCAGACCACCGCCGCCTACATTCGGGCGCTTCGCCCCACCTTCTTCCATCCCCGACCCTACATCGCCTATCCGCGCGTCGCCCTGGGCCCGGGCATGTCGGAAACAGAGACCGCTCGCCTGCAAAAGCCCCTGCTGGCCGTTGCCGAAGATCTCTCCGATGAATATCTGCGGCAGCACTCGCGCTGGCGGCGCTGGCGACGAAAAATCCTGCTGGCGATGCCCGATTAATCAAAACCCGAAGGTCACGTCTTCCCGAACAGGCAACCCGGGCGACTTGTTCCACCGACATCGATGAAAATGACGATGGACGATAGGCTGTAGACGACAGGGTTCGATTGCCTCTTTCAACTCCTGCGCCCTGGCGGCTTTGCGTGAGATCAAAGCCTGCTTTCAGGGCAAATCATCCCAAACTTATTATCCCCCCAAC
>WGCR01000029.1 GCA_015493675.1 Anaerolineae bacterium | reverse complement strand
GATAGAGCCCTACAAGCTGGCGCGCGGCCTACGCAGCTCAACCGAAAATGAACACACCCATTCTATTCAACCACTGCCGCCCCAATTTTGAAACGCACCCTTCACTTGCAAAGAACAGCAATGCATTTTACAATTGGATAACGTAGTGCGTCATATCGTTGCGCACCTTCCCTGTTCGCTTCCTACAACATTCTCCTCATCCAGAAAGGGCGTATTCTCATGGCACAACCAGTAATCCTCCATCCCCCTCGCAATAACCCGCCTCCTATCTCGCTCATTACTGATTTTGGTCTCTCGGATGGCTATGTTGGGGCCATGAAGGGCGTTATTCTCGATGTATTGCCCTGGGTGCAAGTCGTGGATATCACCCATGATATTGAGCCGCAAAATATCCGGCAGGCCGCTTTTGTATTGCATACGGCGGCGCCGCATTTTCCACAATGCACCGTGCATCTGGTCGTGGTGGATCCGGGTGTGGGCACGGATCGGCGACCTATCGCCGTTTACACCGATTCCGCCGTGTTTGTCGGGCCCGACAATGGCGTCTTCACCTGGATTTACAAGACCCAAACAGTGCGGGAGATTCGTGAGTTGACGAATCCTTATTATAAACGATCTCATGTTAGCTCAACTTTTCATGGCCGGGATTTGTTTGCACCCTTTGCCGCCCATATCGCTGCTGGCGTGCCCGCTCCCAGCGTCGGCCCGGTGGTGGGAGCCCCGGTCGCCTTCGATATCCCTGATCCGAAATCATATTATGACGGCAGCATTCATGGTGACGTGATCCACATTGATTCCTTTGGAAACATTATCACCAATATCACCGAGGAGATGTTGTCGGAGACCCAAAATTGGACTTTTGAGATAGCTGGTCTGGATGTGCGCACTTTCAGGCGCACTTACGCCTATGCCCGCGAGGGGCAAATTTTTGCGTTGATAAGTAGTCACGGCTATCTTGAGATCGCCATTCGTAATGGCAATGCCGCCCAGCGCCTGGGCGTCGAACGATGTGATCCTGTCATCGCCCGCCCGGCATCATGAAAACGTTGTCTAAACGTCAAGCGAGAGCCCAAAACGCATGCTAAACTGGAGGTAGGTTCACATTCGTTTTTCGAACAATGATGTTCTTTTCTCTGTTTTGACGATAGGACGCAGATGACGCAGAAAAAACTGATCTACGCTGATAAAATCAGAATGATCGGCGAGAATCAGCCCGATCTGCGTAAGCTGTGACGAATTGAATTTTCCATCATCGGCGCCGCTGCAGTGCTGCATGAACGTCGGTGTGATTGAAAATTCCCTCCGTGATGTGCATTCCTGATTTGATCGATTCATGATCTTGGTTTGTACATCACGTTTTTCTTGTATTCAGGAGCATTATGAGCGATTATTTTGTTATTCAGGGGCAACGGCCTCTACAGGGCGAAGTGCGTGTGACCGGGAATAAAAATGCGGCGCTTCCCATGTTGGCTGCTGTGCTGCTGACTGACGAACCGGTTGTCCTGCACAATACGCCTCGCATTGGTGATGTGAAGACCATGTTGCAATTGTTGCAGGCGCTTGGCGTCGAGATTCTATCGAATGGCGGCGCTTCGATTACGTTACAGGCTCGCAACATCCATTCGCATAAACTGGAGCGGGCGCTGGCCACGCAAATCAGGGCCTCGATTTTGCTGGTTGGCCCCATGCTGGCCCGTGAAGGCCGGGTCACCTTCCCCCCGCCCGGCGGTGATGTCATCGGCCGTCGGCGCATCGACACCCATCTGTTGGCCTTCGAGGCCATGGGGGCCGTGGTGGAGGTGGACCCTGTTCGTCATCTCATCGAGATCGAATCCCCGCGCGGCTTGCACGCCCGGGATATCTTTCTGGATGAGGCCAGCGTCACCGCCACCGAGAACGCACTAATGGCCGCGGCCCTGACGCCGGGCGTCACCGTCCTGCGAAACGCCGCCTCCGAGCCCCACATCCAAAACCTGTGTCGCATGCTCAAAGGCATGGGCGCAAGGATCGAGGGCGTTGGAACCAATACGCTGACCATCCAGGGAGCAGAACGCCTTCACGGCGGTGAATTCACCATCGGCCCCGATTTGCTGGAGGTGGGCTCTTTCCTGGGCCTGGGCGCGGTGACGCCGGGCGAGTTGCGTATAAAGGATGTGCGGCCCGATGAGTTGCGCATGGTGATGCACGTCTTTCGCCATCGTTTGGGCGTCAATTGCTGGCTGGACGGGACAGATCTGGTTGTAGGGGAGGAGCAGGATCTGCAGGTAGAGATGGATGTAGGAGGCGCTGTCCCCAAGGTGGATGATGGCCCCTGGCCTCATTTTCCGCCCGACCTGCTCTCTATTGCCCTGGTTGTGGCCACCCAGGCTCGCGGCACGGTGCTGGTGCACGAGAAGATGTTCGAGAGCCGCCTGTTCTTCGTCGACAAGCTCATCAACATGGGCGCCCGTATCATCCTTTGCGATCCGCATCGGGCCGTGGTGGTGGGCCCCTCCCAGCTCTACGGCCAGACCATGTCCAGTCCCGACATTCGCGCGGGCATGGCTTTGGTCATTGCTGCTTTGGCCGCCAAAGGCGAGAGCGTCATCGCCAACGTCGCCCAGATCGACCGCGGCTACGAGGGCCTGGAGCGCAAATTGAAGGCCCTGGGCGCGGGCATCGAGCGCACCTCATCGCCCAAGAGCCTGGTTATTTAGCTTGTGGCTGCAGCCATAAACGTCTCAGGCTGAGATAAAAACCGATGGCGAGAAAAACGATGCCAATATAAGACATCAACTCATTTTGCAGGATCTGCAAGATCACCCCTAGAAAGATCATGCCGGAGGGAACGCCCATCTCGGTATTGGCGGCCCGCCCTAAATCAAATAGCGACAGGCTCAATCCGGTCACCGCCAGCGCTTCGATGCCGATCACAAAAACCACGGAGTCGGGGTTGGTCAAGACGTAGGGAAGCACAGCGCTGGCGGCCAGAAGCAGCGCGGCCAGCGCCCATTTGATGTAACCGGTCGTCTGATAGAGGCAGACCAGTGAAAAGGCAAAACCTATCTTTGCCAGGGCCCACAGGAATAAAATAATTCCATGAATGAATTCTGGCGTTCTCATCTCTGGAGCCGCAATGCTAATTGATATCAGGAATACCATTGCCAGGGCATAAATTAGCCCGATGCCCAGGCTGATATTTAGCCATTTCACACAACGCAACACTTTTTCTTTCTGAACGGGGATTTTATTGCTCGTTTTCTTGTTTTTTGTCATAGTTGCCTCAAATATAATCCGGACGCCCAACCTCTCGATAGAGCGCCCGGATTAGTTCGCAGTATGGATAAAGAACGTCAGACTTTCTTTGCCTGGTTGTAGAGATCGCGTTCGACTTCGTCGATGTGATCCAGTTTACCCTCTTTCTCCAGTTTGTTCAAGCGGGCCAGATACATATCCTCTGAATTCATGCGCAACAGATCCTTTGCGTTGACTCCAACATTCTTGCCACCGCGCTTCAGGGCCCACAGGAACACCCAGAGCCAGAAAGCCGCCCAGAGGAACCAGATAATCGACTGAATTGCCTTGCTACCTGGCGCAACGAGGGCCGGGAAGAAGGTTGTTGGCGTGTAAGGCATGGTCGCCATCAGGCCATCCCAGAAATCGCGGGCCAATGTGTAGGGCAGGTAGCCAACATAGAAGAATGGCCAAATCAGCAATCCTGTGACATACAATAGGCCTGTGCGGCCATAATTGCGGAACTCACAACCCAGCATCAACACTGTGCCCAGGCCCAGCAGCAAGCCGCCGAAGATATCCATGGGTAACGTAGTCTGTTCACGGATATGGCCGGCGCCAATCTTGTGGAATTCGGGCCCCACATACTTGGCCGCAAATGCTTCTGTCGCCCAATGGTGGCCTTCCATGATGTTGAAAAAGGCAAAACCGATGGCCATAACCAGCGCCACAATGGCGATATGCAGCGCCAACGCTCCCAGCGGCTGGTAGGACATCATCACGGTGCGCAGCGAGAAAGGCATTCCCCAGCGTTGTGCGGCGACATCCTCACCTTTTTCCATCTCCCTGCCCAGCTCGAAGTTAATAATGCCACATTCAGTGCCGAAACCGGTTTTTGCTACAGCTGCGCCTAGCAAAACGCCGACGATAACCAGCATGAAGATATTTGCAAAGTTTTTGCCATTGAGCATCACGCCGGCCATTTTGGTCTTATCCAGCGATTCGGCCCAGCCCATTTGAATAGCGTATGTATTACCTGCAAAAGCCATGTAGATCACAATAATCAGGATAAGCAACATCACAGCATAAAGAATCCATGACAGCACTGTGGGTTTGCTGCTGCTGCCCAGTGTCAGACCGTCGCCCCAGCCTCTCTCTTTGGCCTGTTCTACATACCACTTGGTTTCCTGACTCTTGAAGTACTGTGAGATATTTAGTTTTCTCAAAAACAAAAATCCAGCCAGAGCGCCGACAGTAGCGAATAACATGACGACCCAGCTTTTGATGTTCATGGCCGCCCATCCGCCCAACAGATGATGCAAGGTGCAGCCTCCCGCTACGCGGGTGCCCCAGGCAAAGAAGAATGCGCCGAATGCCGTTGCCACTAGCATGCCTTTGGGATAACGAACCCAACTGCGGAATTCGCCTTCCAGCCAGGCCAGCACAAAAGCTGCGATGAGCGCGCCAATAATAACCCACTGGATAGAGGGTTGGTAGTCTGGCTTTGTAGCGATGAGTGAATGCCCGAACAGGGTTGAATCAACGCCTGCCAGCATTCTGGCCATACCGCTGGTAACACCGATAAATTTGTGCTTGGGATGTCCCAGAGGTAACAGAGTGTAATTGATGATTTCTGCGGTTGCAGTTAACGCACCCGCCGTCCACCATGGCCATTGTTTCTTCAGCCATGAATCACTGTTACGATTTTCAAACACAGCCATAATAATACCTCCTTGTAGGAAAAAAAGAATGTGAGATGTAATCTGATTTACTATAGCAAATTCAAATATGTTTATCCATAGTGGATTTTTTATGTATGCCATAATAAAAAGTTATACTACTTTCCATTCAGCGTATTTGTTATTTGGCTCCAGTTGGTTATACGCATTACAATAAAGTCTCGTCACAACGAATGTCTACACCGCTCAAAACTGCAAACATGCGAGGCTGCGAAGCCACGAAATCGAATCCCATTTTATCGATGGCTGCGCACTGTATCGTCTCGTCATCTCATCTTCTTTCCCCTGATCTGGTCCTTTTTGATTCCTTTTCATGTTTAGTCTCCATCAAGTTGAGATTTTTCAGACCGTCGCCGCTGTGGGAAGCATTAGTCGCGCTTCGGAGAAACTCTATCTCTCGCAGCCTGCGGTCAGCCAGCATATCAAGGCGTTAGAAAATGATATCGGCGTGCAGTTATTGGTGCGAAGCAGACGCGGTGTCACCTTGACGCCTGCGGGAGAAGTCTTCTTGAAGTACTCCCGGCAATTGATGCGCCTTTCTCGAGAGGCTCGCGAATCCACGGTTCTTGCTGCTCGCGAAGGAAATGCACAGCAGTATTTGCATATTGGTGCAACGCCGGGAATTGGCGCCTGCCTGATGCCTCACTGGATGAACGATTTTTATTTCTACAATCCTCAGATCACCTTGGCCTTGAAGGTGCTCTCGACTTCTGAACTAGTGCGGCGACTGATTGGGCCCGACATCGCCTTCGCCGTTGTAGGAGATGTCGTCAGCCGATCCTCAGTTGTTGAGGTAACGCATTTTTGGGACGAGGAAGCCGTGATCGTAGTAGGACGAGGGCATCCACTCTGGAATAGACAAACTGTTAAAGCAGAGGAGTTGGCTCAACATTTTTTTGTGATGCGAGGGAACAATTCACTTGCACATGCCTGGGAGTTGCAAACCCTGGCTGAGTTTGGCATTTACCCGCGAACTGCGGCTGAATTTAATACGACGGCTGCCATCAAGCAGGCTGTTAGCACTGGAATGGGGCTCGCTTTGTTACCCTATTTTTCCATTAAGAATGAATTGGAGTCGGGCAGGCTGAAGAATGTGAGATTGTCAGAGGGCGTTTTACGACGCCCCATCTATCTGTTGTGGACCCCGACAAGTTTGCAATCGCCAGGCGCCGAAGCATTCGTGCAGTTTTTGATTCGAAACCTGGATAGCTTGCCCGTGCAGCCCGTGAAATTGCAAAATCCGCGAAATCTGGATGTCATGCTGGAGCCCGTCGTCGCGGTTGCTGGCCCGTAGTTCATGCAAAATCGTCGTCTTTTTCTCCTCATCCTCCTTTTCTATCTGGCGTTGGGCGCGGGGTACGCTCTGCTGACGCCTGTATGGCAGGCGCCCGATGAACCTGCGCATTTCAACAACATTGTTCACATCGCCCAAACCGGGCGGCTGCCCGTGCTACAACCAGGCGATTATGATCAGGCCTATCTTGAAAAGCTGAAAGCTGAACGATTCCCGCCCGAACTCTCCATCGCTCCCGTACGCTACGAGGGGCATCAGCCGCCGTTGTACTACCTGCTGATGACGCCGTTGTTATGGCTGTTGCAGGGGGCGGGGCTGACAGCACAGGTTTGGGCTTTGCGGCTGCTCAATGTGGGCATCGGCGCATTGGTGATCTTTTTCATCTGGCTTGGCGCCCGTCGTCTTTTTCCCAAACGCCCGCGTGTGGCCCTGCTGGCTGCGGGATTTACGGCCTTCCTGCCCATACACATCGCCATGAGCGCCGCCATCAATAACGACACCCTGGCGGAGCTGTTCATCGTTGCGGTCATGTTTCGGCTGCTGGACGCCTTGCAGGAGGAGACGACCTCGCCCGCCCATTGGGCGGTGACCGGATTGCTCATCGGCTTGGGCCTGCTGACCAAGTTTCAGGCGTACATCCTCATTCCTCTGGCGGGCGCGGTCTGGTTGTGGCAGATCGGGCGCGGCTGGCGGGCGCATGAGCTTACAGCCCGGCGCTGGCTGACCGGCGTCGCTCTGGCCCTGCCCGCATTGCTGTTGGCGCTGCCCTGGTGGCTGCGAAACATGGCTGTTTACGGGCCCCTTGATCTCTTTGGCCTTGATCGCCACGCCGCAGTGGTGGTGGGCCAGCCCCGCACCGCCGAATGGATCGCCTCGCAAGGCTGGAGCGCTTATCTCGACCGCTTCGTCACCTTCACCTTTCGCTCTTTCTGGGGCGTTTTTGGCTGGATGGGCGTGTTTATGGACGCCCGCGTTTATCTTTTGTTCACCCTCCTCACGCTTCTCATCCTCACAGGCCAGATCTGGCAGTTGCGGCGCTGGCTGCGGGGCGATTTACATCTGGCGGGATGCCAGAAACGCGGCCTGGGATTATTGGCGCTGCATCTGGGACTGGTGGCCGCCGCTTATCTGTGGTACAACCTGGACTTCGTCCAGCATCAGGGCCGCTACTTTTTTCCGGCGCTGCTGCCCATCAGCGTTTTCGCAGTTGCGGGACTGTTGGGAGTGTTGACGCCCGCTGGCAGCCGTTGGGGCGGCGTCGCGGCTCTGGCGTTGTGGGGGTATTGGCTGGGGTTGGGCCTGGCCGCGGGCGATCTCGATAAATGGGCGCTGTTGTTGACGGCTGGCGTCGCGGCGTTGCTGTTCGCCCGGGCCTTCTGGCTGCGCCGTAGCGACGCGTTTTGGTGGGCGCTGGCTGCAGAGGGACTGATGGCCCTCATTGCCCTCTACGCCCTTTTTGGCGCGATTTTGCCGCAATTGGGATAACAAAAAACGCCCGAAGCAATGAAACCTCGGGCGTTGGATTGAATACTAGACATTATCGGAAATAAGAAAGTCTCTGCTCACACTTGGCATTATGCTG
>WGCR01000028.1 GCA_015493675.1 Anaerolineae bacterium | reverse complement strand
GGGGTATCAAAAAAGCATCGAATACTGTCTGGATGCCCCACAGCCAGCCGTAATATCCCCGAATTGCAGACCACATCAGAGGTAACACAAAGAAAGGGATGGCGAGATCGAAAAAGGTAACCGTCAAAAATTTACGCTGCCCGCGGGCGATCTGGGCAAAAAGATAGACGGCCAGAAAGCTGCCGATCATACGGGCATAGCTCAAATCGGGAATGCCTGCGGGCATGTGGAGATCGAAATGCAGAAAAGGCGCGAAGGGAATAAAAAACAGCCAGATCAGAAAAGCGCTGAGCGGATCATAAAAAATCAACGCCAGGGTCAAAATAATAGCAAAGAGAGCAATGATCTGATCGGCCAATTCGGGCCGGAAGAACAATGCCCATGCCAGAACTGCCAAAGCTAACAGACCAGCCAGCATCGCCATTGCGCTCAGAAACAAGGCGGTGCGGCGAGATGAAAAGGAGACATTCATAACAGCATAATCATAGCCCAATCCCGATGCTTTGCCAAGCAGATGCCATGAACGACAACACGCTGATGAGGATAAAAATGACGACAGATGACGGACGGAAGAGGTCCGTGATTACCATCGTCTGCCGTCAATCGCCCATCGCCCACCCACGAAACTGGCGCCCGCACTGTCTCCCAAACGCCTCAGACGGAACCCCATGGGCTTCATCCCAACCGGAATTTTTCTTTGCCGAAAGAAGCTGAATGCAGTAAACTCTGCGCACTCCCCTGTCGCGCTCCTCATTCGTTCACGCTGTATGCCCCTTGCCCGACAGATACCCCTATCCGTCATCGGAGCGCCCATTTTCAGTCTTTGACAGGGAGACATGACACATGAATACACCTTCTCGTAAACATCTGCTGCTTCTGTTCCCGTTCGTGATCGCCATGCTGCTAATCATCCCCGCAGTCATGGCCCAAGGCCCGGACGATACGCCCGATCCGACCCGCTTACAAAGCCCGGGGGCTCCCCAGCGCGCCATCGCCCCCTATCCGGGCATCTATATTTTTCTGGATAATGGTGACGTCAGCCCCCGGAATTATCCCTTTCTCACCGGCGGAAATATGACTTTCCGCTGGCGGGACATCGAGATCAGCGACCAGTACTTTGACTGGACAGTAGTGGACGAATGGCTCGATTCGCAAGCCAGCCTCGGCAAAGCCGCCAACATCGGATTTTCCGTCTATGACGGGCGCTGCTGCGGCGGCAGCGCCATCCCCCCCTGGATGATCTGGGAAAACGAGAACAGCATCGTGCGCTGCGACGCCATGAACTGGACGATTCCGCGCTATTGGGATCCCTATTTCCTGAAACAATATCAGGAATTCATTCAGGCCTTCGCCCAACGTTATGACAACGATCCTCGCGTCGCCTGGATCGAAATCGGCACAGGCATCTATGGCGAAGCCAACCCCGCTGATAGCAGTGATCACGGCTGCATGTTGGACGCGGGGCTTACCTCGCAATTGTGGGTGGAAACCTCCATGGACATCATGGATATTTTTGCCGACGCCTTCCAAAACACGCCGTTGTTATATCAGTATGCACCGGTTTACAAGCCCAACGGCGAAGGCTCCACCGCCCAACGTCGGGTGCTCACCGATTACGCCGCGTCATTGGGGATCGGCGTCAAAAACAACGGACTCTCGCCAGATATGGATTTCGCCCTGGTGGATAATCCGGACAAATCTTACTACAAAGCGGGCATTTGGGATCCCATCTACACGTTGTGGCCCGAAGTGCCCGTCGGTTGGGAGAGCTACGACAGCCAGAAATGCGTCGATCCCCAGCCCCCGTTTGAACAAAGCGCCGGCATTACCATGTGGTGCGTCTACGCGGGCCTGGCGGGACACGCCGACTACTTCGTTTTTTCCAAAGGTCTGGTGACCGATCCCGGAAGAGCGCCCTATCTCGAATTCGCCCAACACTACCTGGGAGCCGAGGTGAATACGACAGATTCGGTATGGGTGGCGCTGCGTGAAACTGAATTCAATTTTTATCCCGCCCGCGGCAATTTCTCCTTCTGGCTGACTCAGAATGATGAGGTCACCGGTGGCAAAACCGTGCCGGAATGGCATGTCACCGCGGCCAAAGAGGGGCGATACACCCGCCGCACCGATAGAAAATCCGGCAACATCAACATGTATTTCGATATCGACAACGCCTGGATGTATCGCAATCAGGATGCCACCGTCACCATCGAAGTCATTTATCTTGACAAAGGCCGGGACACGTGGTCGCTGTATTATGATGCGACGGACGACGCCGAAAAACTGGCCGGAACCGTGCGCAAAACCGATACAGGACAGTGGCTGACTCAAACCTTCACCCTGTCCGACGCCTTTTTCAGCGACCGTCTGCCTGGCGGCGGCGATCATCCGGGCTCTGATTTCTATCTTGCCAGCAACGATTTCGATGACAC
>WGCR01000027.1 GCA_015493675.1 Anaerolineae bacterium | reverse complement strand
TGCGCCGCAAAGAGGGCCCGCCGCCCGCACCCGCCGCGCTGCACGGTCAGCCCCCAGCCGATCCCCTGACCATCACCGAGAACGGCCATCGCTTCCTGGTCGACCTGCGTTCGGGGCAGAAAACGGGATTTTATCTTGATCAGGCTGCGAATCGGGCGGCGCTGGCTCCCCATTGCGCGGGCAAAGAGGTGCTGAACGCATTCAGCTACACCGGCGCCTTCGCAGTCTACGCCCTGGCAGCGGGCGCAACCAACGTCATCAACCTGGACGCCAGCCACGACGCCCTGGCCCTGGCCGACGCCAACCTGCGCCTCAACGGCATCTCACCCGGCCGCTGGCAAAACATCCAGGCCGACGTCTTCAAACAGCTTCGCATCTGGCGGGATGAGGGCCGCCAATTCGACCTCATCATCCTGGACCCGCCCAAATTCGCCACCTCGCGCGGCAATCTGCAACGCGCAACCCGCGGCTACAAAGACATCAACTGGCTGGCCATGCGTCTGCTGCGGCCCGGCGGTCTCCTCGCCACCTTCTCCTGCTCGGGCCTGGTCAACGCCGACCTCTTCCAGAATATCCTCTTCGGCGCAGCCCTGGACGCGGGCCGGGACGCGCGCATCATCGCACACTTCCACCAAAGCCCGGACCACCCCATCCTCCTCACCTTCCCCGAAGCCGCCTATCTCAAGGGGTTCCTCCTGCATATCGCATGAGGTGAAAATCGATCAGAAATCGGATCGGGCGCTGGTGTGGTGTGGCGAGGCATCAGAAAATGTCTCATTTTCGAGCGCCCCTTGCAAATAGGTCGTGTTTCAATTTTTGGGGCCAATACACTTCTTGTCAAAATCGGTGAAACAAGGGACTTTAGCCGTTAGCTCTCGACAACCCGCCCCAATTTGAGATCGTCCCCTTTTTAGGGCGAAAGCTACGCCCAGCGCCCGGATTTATGCTATACTTTCGTCACCACTAACGGCAGGCGGCGAAAACCGGCCCGCCATCCCGCATCTCATTTCCTCATGTCACCACGCGCCCGCATTCTCCTCATCATCATCGGCTTGATCGTCCTGGCGTCGATCATCAACCTGATGCGCACGCGCCGCCTGAAAGAGGAGTATGCTTTGCTGTGGCTACTGGCTGCGCTGACGCTGGTGGCGACGCCCATCCTCATCAATCCCCTGGATAGCATCGCCTTCTTCCTGGGCATCGAATATCCGCCCGCCCTGTTTCTGGGCCTGGGCATCATTGGCCTGCTCCTGATCATCTTTCAGCTTTCGCTGGTCATCTCCAAATTCAGCGACCAGATCCGCGTGCTCACGCAGGAGGTCGCCATCCTCCGCAACCGCCTGGATCGCATGGAAAAGGGCGCATCTCCGGCTGAAAAAATCGCCGACCCCGCTTCCATCTCTTCTGATGACGATTTCCATGGCGCATCGTAAAACAAACAAAGCGTGGCTGACGCCAACGCTGCTTGGATTACTGGCTTTTATCCTGCGTTCTATTTACGCCGGGATGGATCGCGTCGTTTGGGGTGATGAGCCTTTTTATCTGTGGCTGGGACGTAGCTGGTTCAGCGGGCGGGGTTATCATCTCTGGTTCGTGGATCATTGGGATTATCATCACACGCCCGGCTATCCCTTCATCACCGCCACGCTTACGCGTTTGACCGGCGACATGGCCCGCGCCAGCGACTGGAGCTACATCCTGTTCGGGACATGGCTGGCGCTGGTTATCTACTTTCTCACCCGCCGCATCTACGGCCCCAAAAGCGGACTGGCCGCGGGACTCCTCATCGCCCTGGCTCCGGCCACCGCCATCATGCCGCTGTACTGGGGCACCATGACCGAACCGCCTTACTGGGCCCTGGCCATGACCGGCACCTTCTTCGCTTTTCGGGCCTTTCAACGCTGGCGCATCCTGGATATCGCGCTGGCGGGGATATTCCTGGCCCTGGCCTACTACGTGCGGCCCGAGGCCGTGGTGTATCTGGGCGCGATGGGGCTGATTCTGGGCCTACGGGCGTTGAGCCGCGCGCCCCGCATCAGGAACCTGGGCTATCCCCTGTTGCTGGGCGTGGTCTTCCTGCTGGCCATCTTCCCCTATCTGGCCAAGGTGCATCAAGAAACCGGCTTGTGGACCATCAGTCAGAAGGTAGGGGCCAATTTCGCCACGGCCGAGGGCCTGGCTTTGGGGGATTTCCGGCAATTCGACATCGAGACATGGGGGCTGGACAGCACCGGCGAAAACGTGCGCTTCTTCAGCCATGAGACCGCTGACGCCTCTGCGTTGGCTTACATCCTCAGCGATCCCCTGGCCTACGCCCGCATCCTTTACGGCAATACGCGCAAACTGCTGGTGCAGCTCCTCAATGTGCATCTGTTTCCCGTCTATCTGCTCATCCCCCTGGCGCTGGGACTGTTTCGTCGCGCCTGGGATCATGAACGGGCCTGGAATGAGCTGTTCCTGGCCTTCACCCTGCTGCCGGGACTGAGCTTCATTCTCTTTTTCGTGCAGGAGCGATACATCGCCGCCCTGGCCCCCACTTTGCTCATCTGGGCCGGACATGGACTCATTGAGCTGGGCGACTGGCTGCAAGAGACCCTGCGGCAATTGCGCTCACGCAAAGACGGCAGGGTGCCAGGCAAGCAAGATGGCTGGATGATTTGGCTGCCTGTGGCCTTGCTTGCGGTATTTTTCCTGATGATCGCGCCCCGGCAGGCGGACAGCGCCTATCTGGCGGGCTCGGTGCGGCCCGTGCATGTCAAAGCAGCAGAGGCGCTGACGCCTTATGTGCAGCCCGGCGATGTGGTGATGAGCCGCTATGTGGCCATCGCCTGGCACGCGGGCGCCGAATGGCTGCCCACGCCCGCAGCCGGCATTGATGAAACCCTGGCCTACGCCCGCCATCACAACGCTAAATTCTGGGCTGTCGACGGCTACGAAGCACACAAACTGCGCCCCCAATTCGCTCCCCTGGTGGATGACCCCGAGAATCCGCCGCCGGGCCTGGCATTGCTGCTGGTCGTCCCTGACGCCACAGGTCGGGAACCGGTGGTCATCTACCGTATCACGCCATGAATTCTCTGACGCCCCTCACCATCGGACGGTTTCGCATCGAGAAAGGCATCGGGCAGGGCGGCATGGGCGTCGTCTATCGCGCCTATGACACCGTGCTGGAGCGTCCGGTCGCGCTGAAACTGTTGGGAGCCCATCTCCAGGAGAATGAGCAAGCCCTGGCCCGCTTCCGCCGCGAAGCGGCCACCCTGATGCGGCTCAAACACAGCCATATCGCCCTGGTGTACGACTTTGGGGAATTCGAGGGGCGGCCTTACATCGCCATGGAATGGGTGGAAGGGCGCACGTTGAAAGACCTATTGCAGGAGGAAGGCAGGCTCCCGCTGGCGCGCAGCCTGCACATCATCACCCAACTGGCCGCGGCGCTGGATTACGCCCATGCTCAGGGCGTGGTGCATCGAGACATCAAACCCGCCAACATCCTCATCGACGAACGGGATCACGCCACCATCGTCGATTTCGGCGTGGCCTGGTGGGAGGAGGCGCCCTCGCTGACCACCACCGGCTCCATCGTGGGCACCCCGCTCTATATGTCGCCCGAGCAGCTTCTGGGCCAGCCGGTGGATGGTCGCTCCGATCTGTATAGTCTGGCCGTGATCCTGTATGAGATGCTGGCCGGGCGTCCGCCTTTTGGCGGCGAAGAAGCCAGCGCTCCCGCGATCATCCAGCAGCAGCTTTATCTGCCCCCGCCGCCCCTGGTCGAACAAAACCCGTCCATCCCCCAAAAC
>WGCR01000026.1 GCA_015493675.1 Anaerolineae bacterium | reverse complement strand
GCGCATCATCGCCGAAGGCTACCACCGCGCAGCGGGCCAGCCTCATGCCGAGATCGAGGCCTTGCGTCAGGCGGGGGAGGCCGCCCGCGGGGCAACGCTGTATGTCACGCTGGAGCCGTGCAATCATCATGGTCGCACGCCGCCTTGCTCCGAAGCGATCATCGCCGCGGGAGTGCGCCAGGTTTTCTACGCCACGCCCGATCCCAATCCTGTGGCCGGGGGCGGGGCCGCGCGCATGGCCGAAGCCGGCATCGATGTGCGCCTGGGGCCAGGCCAGAAGCCGGCTCAAGAGCTCAACCGCTTTTTCTTTCATTATATTCGCGTAGCCAAACCCTATGTCATCACCAAGTTCGCCGCCAGCCTGGACGGCAAAATCGCTACTCACAGCGGTGACAGCCAATGGATCACCGGGGCTGAAGCCCGCCAACGGGGTCATGCACTGCGTCGCCAGATCGATGCCATCCTGGCGGGAGCAGGCACGGTCATCGCCGATGATCCCCAACTGACGGCGCGGTTTCCGGATGGGGCGCTGGCCTCTCGTCAGCCACTGCGCATCGTGCTGGACTCCCGCGGCCGCGTGCCCCTGAACGCCCGCATCTTTTCGCCTGACCTGCCGGGTCGCACCCTGGTGGCCGCCACCGCGACCATGCCCGCAGCGCATCGGCAGGCGCTGGCGGCCCGCGGCGTCGAGACGCTGATTTTGCCCGCAGATGATGCCGGGCGCATCGCCATTCCGGCTCTGTTGCAGCATCTGGGCCGAAGGCAGGTTGTTAGCCTGATGGTGGAAGGAGGCGGGCAGACCCTGGGCAGTTTTTTCGAGGCGGGCGAGGTGCAGGAGGTGTGGGCGTTTTTGGCCCCCATGATCATCGGCGGCGATGCTGCGCCGGGCCCGGTGGGCGGATCGGGCGTGGAAACCCTCGCTCGGGCGACGTTTTTGCAGGAAGGGGTCATGGAATCGGTGGGCAAGGACTGGCTGTTCCGGGCGAAAGTGGAAACATCCGACCGATCATCCGCATCTAACAAGTGATGTCCCAAAACATTTGCTTCAAAGGAGGCTGATGATGAAATTGTTCCAACGGATACTTGTTCCCCTGGATGGCTCCGCCCAATCGGAGCGGGCCATTCCCACTGCCATCAAGCTGGCGAAAAATTTGGGGAGCCAGATCACGCTGTTGCGCGTCGTCGAAATCCCCGAGCCCTCCATTGCCAATCCGCCCGAGCCCATGAAGCGCTGGGTGGAGGAGGCCACCCAACAGGCCATCGCCGAGGCCGAAGGCTATCTGGAAGGGCTGGCAAGCTGGTTTCGGGCCAATGGCATCGAGGTGCATACGGTGGTGCGCAGCAAGTCGCCCGAGCAGGACATTCTGGACGTGATGCACACCGGCGATGTCGATCTGATTCTGTTGTCTCCCCATGGCCGCGGCTATCAGGACTTCGGGCATGAGTGCCTGAGTTTTGGCAGCGTGGCGGACAAGATCATGCGGCGCAGTCCCGTGCCCGTGCTGTTGGTGCGCGGCGAAGAGCAGCGCATCCCCAATATGGATGGCATCAAGCGGCCCGCTGACAAGGCATGATGGCAGGCATGTCGCCTCCGGGAGGTTGGGGGGAGCGATTGAAAGCTGTGTTTTCCCCAGCTCCCGGAGATTTGGACATCAGGCGATGCTTATTCGGCCGCCGGGCCCCGGACATGCAGCGCCACGAAGGGAATGTGCTCGCGGCCAATCGTGCGCCATTCTTCCGGATCATCGGGGGTCTCCACCTCAAGACCGATAAGGCTGATGAGGTTCAGGGCGGCTTTGCGATGGTGTTGCGCGTAGCGCAGCATCTCCTCGCCCGATTGTTCCGGGGAGAGAAGGTTGGCCCGGGCCCGCAGTTTTTTATTCCCCACCTGAATCGTGACCTCGGGCGTTTTTTTCAGATTACGATACCAGTCCGATTTCTTGCCAAAGCCTGAGGCCACGATGTAGGTGTCGGTGTCGGGATCATAGCGGTCGATTTCCAGCACCGCCTGTCGCACTTTGCCGCTTTTACGTCCGATGTGGTTCAGCAACAGGAATTTCTTCCCCATCACCGGACCCAGTCCGAGGTGGTAAAGATAGATTGGCGCCCGCCACAGGTGTTTGCGCCAGCCAGTGGGCGGCAGTTTGGGATCGACTTTTTTGACCATAGGGTTTTCCTTCAGGATGAAGGAGCGTGGGGGAAAGCGGAGAGGATGGCCATGGCGACAGCCTCAGCTGCGAAAATCCCCACCAGATTGGCGTCGCCCGGCCCGGCGACGCCGGTGCTCAGGGCGAAAACCGTATCGCCGTCATACAATGTGTGGCTGGGTTTGATGGTGCGGGCGAAGCCGTCGTGGGCCATCTGGGCGACCCGCAGGCATTGGGATTTGCTCAATAGCACATCGGTGGCCACCACGGCCAGGGTTGTGTTGGCTCCGGACATGGGATTGCTGCCGGGCATGGCGCCCGCGCCCGCAGCCACCACCTTTTCGCCCGTGGCTGGGTTGTAAATCTCGCCCACGGCATTGACAGCCACCAATGCCCCGACGCTGCCGCCGGTGGGCAGGGGAATCATGGCGCTGCCCAGGCCGCCCGGCTGCGCGCCCGCGGGTCCCATGAGTTTGGCCACGCTGGCGCCGGCGCCAGCGCCCACCTGGCCCGGGACAACAGGGGCGTCGCTGGCCGCCTCGCAGGCACGATAGCCCGCGTCGGCGTCGGGCCACACATCATTGCGCCCCACTGCCAGATCGAACAGCACCGCGGCGGGGACGATGGGCACGCGGGCCACGCCGGCGTCGAAGCCGTGGCCGCGCTCATACAGCCAGCGCATAACGCCGTCGGCTGCGGCCAGACCAAAGGCGGAGCCGCCGGTGAGGAGAATGGCGTGAACTTTCTCCACCAGGTTTTCAGGGCGCAAGAGGTCGGTTTCGCGGGCGCCGGGCGCGGCCCCCCGCACATCCACAGAGGCGGTGGCTCCCGCGGGCGTGAGGACGACCGTGCAGCCGGTGCGGGCTTCTGCGTTGGTGTCGTGTCCGACTTGCAGGCCGGGAATAGCCGTAATAGTTGTGTTTGACATAAAGGCACGCGTTTGAAGTGACAAAAAGGTTTTTCGCGTTCGTCGCCAGTCGCCAGCCAGGCGCTGGCCGAGTGAACTCGGGCTCTCCAGGCGCAGGCCCCCACCTTCTGTTCCGCCCCCGCTCCGAGACGGGCAGGGGAGGAGGTAAGGAAGCTGAATGAGATTGCGCCAGTGG